>NZ_JADEXT010000053.1:0-41221 GCF_015206985.1 Nostoc sp. LEGE 12447
AAACAAGCGTCATTATTTAAATTACTACAAAAGGGGAATGAAGGGGCTGCCGACGGCAGCCCCTTCATTCCCCTCTAAAATGATTATCATTATTGGTGATGGAATAGTTTATTTTCTGGAAGTCCCTTATCGTAGCCACTGACGACACCACGACCTTTGGGATCTAGGAAGGCAGCACCACGGTAGGAAGGAACTTTGAAAGTGCCTTCAAAGTCCGTGGAGGTGTTAATACTGCTCAAACTGGGTTGGGTTTGAGCAACCAAGTTTTTGATGGTGAAGAGGAAAGGTACTCGCTCACCACCAGGAAGTTGTACGGTTATGGCTTGGAAGTCAAGACCATCAGTTTCCTCAAAGGTCAAGCTATTATCTGAGTTGATTTTTAGGTTGCCTTGCACCTGGTCAATAGTGGAAGTGTATCTAGTTAACAATTTGCCAGCAACAAATTCTGCTTCTTGGCGTTTATTAGCAGGTTCTTCTTTGATGAAAAAGCTAGTTGGTTCTAAGCAAAGTTCTTTGATGGCATAAGACTGGCTAGAATCAATGGGAATGGAGCCACGGCTTGTTTCTGCTAGTTGGGGGCATTTGTTCGCCAAGCCAGTGCCACGAATTTGGTCGTAAGTAAGTACATCTCTACTACTAGTAGCAGGAGCATCACTACAAGCAGTTATTAGTCCCAGGCACAAAGCCAAGAATGCAACAATTAAAGCGCGATACCTCATGGTCAACCTCAATCTCAAAAATTAATATCTAAGTTGTAAAACTGCATCGAAGCTTTGATTTCTGACGAAAAGCCATCTCCGAACTGACACTGCGTTGCTCTGATTACCAGAATTGAAACAAATGTCAGGGCGTATAGGCTGGAAGTCGCCAGTCAAACTTTTCTCTGCTAAACGTAGTTAAACGTGTCGTTCTCTTGAGCTTGGGGAGTAAACCCCAGAATAAGTAGCACACTGTATCCTTATTTGGATGTGTGTAACTAGGGGGCAAAAAACCAGCAGTTTTACTGTTGGTGGCATTTGTTAGAGTTGGGCGGGGGGATGAGTAAGCGCTACACAGAGCAGCATAAGTGCTTGCCTCAAAGAGTGCGAAGAGAGTTGTCTGCTTTGCACTTTGCTTTTGCCAATTGCAAAAGCAGCGTCGCCCAAGTCTTTTTGTATCATGTATGTGACGCTACTACATACAGCCCATTGTTTGATGGGTAAATTAGCCAGATCATACGATTTTTTTTAACTCAAAATCAAAGTACTCTTAATTAACAAAGTCTCGTCCCGATCACATCTAGCTGATGTGGAGGCTATGCTAAAGGTTACTACGCTCTTTTAGGAGCGATCGCAATTGCTTTTAATAAAGATACAAATCTAGTTATATTCAACTCTTACTTAGGTAAGTGCAGTGAAGAGCAAAGGCGCTGAGTCTAGCAAAAAACCATCTAAAAGCCTACAGTAGCTTTATTTTCTGGGCTCAATCTCTAGAGTAACTACTGGCAAACTAGGGAAAATTAAAAATCTCCGGTAAATTTGAGTTGGCCTCATTTATACGGAAAAGTTGGCATGAACCATAACAAAAATCTGGAATCAGGGGAGTTGTCCTGTAAACTACAAGCGATCGCAACTGTGGTATATGATGCCGTACAGGGTTGTGAAGGTGAGACTGTAGCTCTTTTGGCAATGCTTAGGCAATTGGAACAGTTACACAGAGAGATCCGAGATGGGGTTTTTCAAGAGAGTTTGCCTGTTAACCGTCGGCAACTTTACTCACTCCTAAAAGATATTGAGTCTGAGGGAGGCTGGCCTTATATCGAGCGCATGAGACTACAAGCTTTTCTAGCGAATTTGCCACAAGAGGCTTCCCCAGAAAATAGCCGTGAAGTTTTAGAGAGCGATCGCTCCTTTGCTGATTAGCTCGAAAATTATTTTCTAGCTTTGAATTAACAACCCTGATCGCCTCATCAACCGCTAAACCAAGAGCGGTTGCTCATTGAGGCTTCAACTTAATTCATAATTAAAAAGAGTTTTTAGTGGGTATGCCATTACAAAGAAAGCGATCGCGCTCTTCAAGATTACGGTTGTGCTTGAGGTAATCACCCACCCAGTCGCAACCACGAACAAGCAGATCGTCAAGATTTAAATTCCACAGAATTATCGTGTTGTCATCACTAGCTGATGCTAGTGTTTGACCATCTGGGCTAAAACTGACACTTAACACTGGGGCACGATGCCCATTCAGACTTTTAATTAATTTGCCTTCATGACTCCAAAGTTTTACTGTACTATCCCAACTGGCGGCGGCAAGCAATTCACCATTGGGACTGAAAGTTACAGCGTTGACGCTATCGCTATACCCCTTTAATAAGGTTTTTAACAACGTACCATCCCGTCGCCACAGTTTTACTGTGTTATCCCAACTGGCAGAAGCCAGCAACTCATCAGTGGGACTAAAGCTGACACCTAACACCCAACTGTCATGGGGCGAAAAAGTTTTGAGCAATTTGCCTTCACGGTTCCACAGTTTTACAGTTTGGTCATCACTGGCAGAGGCTAAAATCTGACTATCAGGGCTGAAATTTACGCTATTTACCCAACCTTGATGCCCCACTAAGGTTTTGAGTAACTTACCTTGACGATTCCAAAGTTTCACGGTTTTATCTTTGCTAGCTGATGCCAAAAACTGACCATCGGGGCTGAAATTCACACTCATCACACTATCGCTATGTCCGTGAAGAGTCATGATTAAAGTACCGTCAAGCCGCCAAAGTTTCACGGTTTTGTCATAACTTCCTGAAGCCAGCATTTTACCTTTGGGGTCAAAACTGACACTAGGAACTTTACTTGTGTGCCCTACTAAAGTTTTGTAAAGTCGAGTTTTGAACTCGCCATTACTAGTGTATTTCTTCCAGAGTTTTACAGTGCGATCGCTGCTACCAGAAGCCAGCATCTGACCGTTGGGGCTCCAAGTAACGCTCAAAACTCGATCTTGATGCCCTTGAAGAGTAGACGGTGTTGGGGCATTTAAGCTCCATAGTTTCACGCTTTTGTCGAAACTTCCTGAAGCCAGCAATTTATTATTTGGACTGAAAGCGATAGTAACAACAGCATCACTATGTCCTTTGAAGGTTTTGAGTAAAGTACCAGTTATACTCCAGAGGTTTATGGCATTGTCTTCGCCTGCGGAAGCTAACTTTTTACTATCAGAACTAAAGTTCAAACTCCACACTGTACTGCTATGTTGCCGTAAATTTTTGTAAAGACGAAAGCCAAAACCGTCTTTAGTATCGTTAATCTCTCTCTGCCAAAGTTTCACTGTCTTGTCTCGACCTGCTGACGCTAAAAATTTACCGTCAGGGCTGAAAACAGCTACAGTCACACCCTGCTGATGTCCCTGCAAAGTTGTAACCAGGCTACCATCCCGTCGCCAGATTTTCACTGTCTTGTCATCGCTGGACGAAGCGATTAATTGACCATCGGGACTAAAGTTTACCCAGTTAACCCACCCTCGATGTCCTCTCAGGATTTTTACTAATGTACCGTCTTTGCGCCAGAGTTTTATAGTTGTATCCTTACTGGCAGTAGCTAACAACTCGCCATCAGGACTGAAATTAACGCTATAAACCCAATCTTTATGTCCTTTCAGGGTTTTATATGGCTTGGGATCAAATTCACCTGTAACCGGGTTTTTACTCCAGATTTGTACTGTTTTGTCGAGGCTGGCGGACGCTAGGGTTTGACCATCTGGGCTGAAGCTTACACAGGTAACAGCATCAGTGTGACCTTTGAGGGTTTGGAGTAAAGTACCATCAGGATGCCAAATTTTCACAGTCTGATCTCGGCTACCTGATGCTAGGGTTTGACCATCAGGACTAAAAGTTACTCCCCAGACAATATCAGTGTGCCCTTCTAAGCGATTGACTTCTGTTACCCCATAAACCGCCTGTTGCAGGGCTGTTACCACCCGCATTCGGGTATCTGGTTGCACTCCATCTGCCTGTTTCAGTTCTCTCCAAGCCCGCAAACTTTCTAATAAAGCATCAAACTCTTTATTAGACGCAAATAGAGCTTCGCTAGCAGCTGTGATTCCACTAATCCTCAAGTTGGTTTCACTGCGTTCAGCTCGTAGAGTCTGGTGAATTGCTGCTGTTTTTTGCAAGTTGGCTTGCCACCATAATGTCGCTATTGTTCCCCCCATTATTGCCAGCACTACGCCTACAAACCGTGCTTCTCGCAGCCGCCGTTGCAAGATCAAATTGAGTTGCTTTTGACTCAGTTGTTGAGCTACTTCTGCTCTAATTTTTTCGAGTTTGATTTTTTCAAACTCGGCGAGCATACCATAGTTGTTTTTTTGGCGAATTGGTTCAACTAAATAATCGTGAACTAGCTGGTAGCGATCGCCTAATTCTTCTCTGACTCGCAACACCAAACCTGAACCCACCAATATTTCTAAAATCAGTTCCCCAACTGTGTTAAAGCTTGATATTGTTTCTATATCATGGTTATTAATTAATGCAGCCGCTAAATCAGCTTTAGTTTTTAAAGGTCGCGTCCCTTTTTCATCAGTAAACTCAAATAATAATTTCCAACTTAACTCTTCATTCTCTGGGCCGCAGTCTTTGATGACTTCCCCTAGCCAGCGTTCAACCAATTTTGCCGAGCCGCCGCAAAGCTTGTATTGTCCAAGGGTAGTAATATTTTCTATTTGTAGTTGAGCGCCAACTATTTGTAATTCAATTGGATGTACTTCATCTAGTTCTCCTGTCAAATCCTGGACTAATCGGTTAATTAATTCATCACTAAGTTCATAATGAGAACGTTGAGTAAGACTGTGAATTATAGCGTTAGCATCCTGACTAGAGAATTTTCCTAGATAGTAGCGAATGTCCTTATCAAGAATATTTTTATTAATTACACCTAAATCATATAGTCCAATACTATTTTTTTGGCTCAAGCGTTCAAATTCTAATAAATGATGCAAGTAATCTTCTCTTAACGAAAGAATAATTTTTACAAATGAAATATTTAAACACTCACTAAAGAATTGATAAAATTCTATTCTTTGCGTAGGAGGATTACTAATAAAAAACAATTCTTCAAACTGGTCTAATATGATAATTATTGTATAGTTGCGCTCGGTTGCCAAACGAATTTTTTCTAACAGTATATTGAATGTAGAGTCAGGATTAACTGATATTCCTGTGTATGCCAGCGCTTGGTTTAGACTGCTTATTAAGACTGTCAGCCAATCAGTATAAACAGACAAAACAATAGGTATAGGAATGCGTTCTCCGATAACTTTTCCTGTCAGAGCTGGGACTAAACCAGCTTTGAGAATTGAACTTTTACCTACGCCTGATGGCCCATAAATTACTGTAAGTTTATAGTCAGCACGACTAATTCTTTCAATCAAACGATTGACATCTTGCTGTCGTCCTGAAGCTGATATTTCTTGGGCAACTCCTTCAGGAATAAACGGTATTTTTTGAAGTTCCAATGCTGGGTTAATTCTAGATCGTTGCGGCTGTAACTGACTTGCGCCAATGAAGGCGCGAAACCCATACTGATGTTCTATCTGAATCTTTTCTTGCTTGAGTTTAAAGGCTTCTGTATAGTTATGACGCTCAAAAAAGTAAAGCGATCGCAGTTCCTCTAAAATCTCTAAATATAGTGATGGCTGATGTTGTAGCTCACAAACTACCCTCGCCCATTCCAGGTTATTTATCGCTTCTTCTGATTCACCTAGATGTCGTTGTGTACGTGCAAGCAACAGAAGATACCAACTTTCTTGTCGTCGTGTTCGCAAAGCATCTCGCAGAGAAACTTCTGTTGCTTCTTCGGAAATAGAAAGTGCTGCATTCGCAAATTCATGAGCTAGTACCCAATTCGACTCTGAAATTGCTACATTTGCCAAAAAACCATAATTTTGAGCAATTTGTGCAGGAGTTCCATAGGTTTTATTTAGAAGTAATGACTTTTGAGCTAATTTTTTTAAGTCGTCCCAAGCTTGTAAACGTTGCAGCATTTCACAAGCAGGCAAAATAAATTTAGCAACTAAGTCTTCTCTTTGTACCTCCTCCAATACGTCCAGGCATTGTTTAAACCACAAGAGAGCATGTTCACAATACCTACTATTACTATTATTGTGTAGGTCTGCCATGCGGTGATAACACAGCCCTAAGTGGAATAGTACTATTGCTTGCTTGAGTAAAGGCGAAGGAGGAGTAGGGTGAGGACATGAGAGAGGTAAAGAAGAGTTACTCTCCAACTCAGCTACTCTCTTCGTTTCCTGCTGCCATAATGCTAGACTTCTTTGATAATTGCCTAAAGCACCATTAATTTGATCGTTGGCATATTTATCTCTTCCTAACACAAATTCTAAACTAGCTTCTAATCCTGGTGTTAATTGAACACTATATAGACGCAGCAAATCATTACGGGCTGATTCTATTTCGTGGCGGTGTTGAGACTTAGGATCTAAATCTAGAGAGGCATTAGATAAAAATGTTTCAGCACCTGCTTCTAAAACTTTGGCAAATAGAGATTCTGCTTCTTGATGAATCAAAGCAATTAAATCTGCTTTTGCCATTTCAAATTTAATCGTAGTTGCAGCCCAACTTTTAAAATCAGGTGCTAACCTGGACAACAATGATGCAACTTCATCTTGTAGCCACAACACTACTGGAAATGGAAAAGTTGCGGCATATATATCTCGCGCTTGGTTAATGCCTGTAAGTAAGTTTTCTAGGTCGATTGCTGACTCAATACCAAAAACCATAACAGCAGCTGGCAAAGAGTCTGTGAGGACAGCAGGATTATCTAAGGATAGCTCTGTGACTATTGTGTTATGTAAGGAAGTTGTTGACAAATTGAGGACGATTTCTCTGATATTGGTATCTTTGGTGATGGAGCGAATATTTTCTAACATTTGCTCACGTAATTGCCCATAGTTACACCGAACTAAAATTAGGGCAAATTGACCTTCAGAAAGTGCGATCGCTCTAATCAATCTTTGCAATGTATGCTGATTTTCTTTTGTGGAGACGTGTAGCTGCTTGTCAGTAGTCATTTGTTATTGGGCATTGGGCATTGGGCATTGGGCATTGGGCATTGGGCATTAGTTATTAGTCCAATGGCCAAGGACAAAGGACTAATGACTATTAACTTACCCAGCACTATTACTTGTTTTGTTGCCAAGCTAAAACTTTTTCTGTTTCTGCTAGGGCTGGACTGATGCCAAACCAGCGCCCCAGAGGGTCACGATATTCGAACAAATACATACTTCGTAGTAAGCTTTGATAGTCAGACTCACCTTTAACTCTCTGTTGTTGCACTACTTCAAACAATAATTCCCACTGGGATTCATCAATAGCTAATAGCAGATCGTCTCGGTAGTCTTTAATCACAGCTTCTAAGCATTCTCTAGAAAAAGGTGGATCTTGTCGTTGCAGGCAGCTATAAAGTAAACCCAATAAGTTGCGAATGTGGCCACCGCTAACGCGACATATCCGATCCAAGGTTTGGGAATGATCGAATAATTCTGTAATTAATAAAAGCCTTTCATTCAAAGAAACTTCTGGAAAAGCTCTTGCTAAGACTAACTGGCGTACTAGTGACATCCCTGGTTCGTAATCACTGCCATCTCTTTGCCGCACTAATACCATCGGCAGTACTTTTGGTGCAATACCTCCCCCCAGGCGATTTTTTAGTGTTTCATACTCATTGGAGAAAATTAGTGTTAGGGGAATTGTGTAAACTAGATGGCATTTGAGTCGGCGTAGCTGTTCGCCTCGGTCGATAAAGAGATATTCTGGTTGCGATCGCCCTGATGCTAAGGGACGCATATCGACTCGATCCAAATTATCTACGATCACTACCAGTCCTTTTTGACCCCGCAGCTTTAACTGTTCAATAGCCCTTTCTAAAATTTCTTCGTTAATCGCTTGCAAAATACTATTGGTACGTGGTTCCAAATATTGCCTCAGTTGATTCCGCATCTGAGTGCTATCTTTGGTTTTGGCGGTAATTTTGGCAATACCCAAGGATAATTCTGCTTGTCCAGAAAGCTCTATGGGGCTTTGTAGAAAATCGCCTACTTCTTTAAACAAATTGGTAAAGTAACCACCTTTGAGTTTGATGTTAATGCCTTCTAAACTGGCACTGACTTGACGGGCTACACTCAGCAAAATATCGCTGATATCAATATCCGCCATGTCTAAGTCTTGACTGGACTCAAAATAAACCACATGAAATCCTGCCAATTCTAGTTCTGTTTTGAGGCGCTGCAATTCCGTTGATTTACCGCAGCCAATGTGACCCGTAAATAACTGACAGGTTGGCTCATCAGGAGAAATCCGAACTATAGTCCGTTGCAATTCTTCGACAATCTTACAACCACGGACATCAGCAAAATCTATGTAATACTGGCGATCTAACACGTTGCTTATATTAAGCGTGTAGCTTGGGTTACATGCTTTATAAAAACGTGACAAATTGAATGTCGTTTTCATGTATGTATAGGTGTATGTAGACGCGTGTGTAGATGCAGTTAAATCGTATTTTTTATACAAACAATCTCTAACTTTGTTGTAGGCACACAATTAATTCGCAAGTTGGTAGTGTCTTGCAAAAGACAGCACTTATTACAGGATCACTGTCAGTATCTGTCAGTAGTATGATAGAGATTTAATTGACCCTAATAACCTTAAACATATCTGTCCTTTTTACACCTACTATTGAGGTTTTGACAATCTCATAGCTTTTCTTTAACCTGACACAAAGCTTGATGACGGAGTTAATCAGTAAAAAAAGCTACTCGATTATATTATTCCCTGTTTGTATAGTTGATGAGACATGACTAGTATGAATTATAGCAATCTATACAGAGATCAAGGAAGACTTATCTATCACTTCACATTCTATTTGTCAATAAAACAAAATCAGAAATATTTAAATTAAGATTTTGTAATCTTTAAAGAAAAATGCTTTATGTCCCTTGTCAAAAAGACAACAGTGAGTTAAGAATGGACACCGGAAACTTTAATAGGAAGGATGACTAGAGACTACCTTCGTTGTGTACTTACTGTAAAGTGTTACTAAAAATAAAAAAAGTCTTGAGGAGAGCGGCTAACAGATGCCGACAGTGTTTACTGAAATTAATAATGATACAAGCGCGTCAAGGAATTTGGATTGTAACCAGAAAGGGGTTTGAATGGCTGGCATAATATCAGTTTCCCGTACGGATCTTGCCCAGCGTCGTAAAAAATTACGTCGGCGACGGCAGATGAGAATTATTCAAGCTATTTGGCGAACCTTTGCCATTACCGGTTTGGCGGGTGGATTGCTGTGGGTAGCAGTTCAACCAGTATGGGTGTTAAAAACTCCCAAACAAGTAGTGATGAAATCAGGCAATCAATTACTGTCATATGAGACAACTCAATCCCTATTAGTGCTATCTTACCCCCAATCTTTGTGGCGGATTGAACCAGCAGCGATCGCAAACTCTTTGAAAAAACAACCAACTATTGCTCAAGCGATCGTGAGACGTCGCCTGTTTCCTCCCGGATTAAACATCGAAATCCAAGAACGAGTCCCTGTCGCAATGACTCAAACAGCAAGTGGGGCAAATCAGGGCACTGGCAATAAAAAAGTCACAATCGGCTTATTAGATGCAAGTGGGGCCTGGATACCTTTAGAAAAATACACATCACTGAATCCCACTAGGAAATTACCCAATCTCAGAGTAATTGGATCGCCCAAACAATACTGTCTCAACTGGACTCAAATTCATCAAGCTATCAGCCAAAGTACTGTGAAAGTAATGGAAGTTGATTGCCAAAATCCAGCGAATTTAATTTTGAAAACAGAACTAGGAAATGTGCATCTTGGCGTTCCAAGTACTCTGTTGTCTGAACAAATTAAGGTACTTGCCCAAATGCGCCATTTATCAGCGAAACTCGATTCTGGTCAAATAGAGTATATTGATCTGAAAAATCCCGATTTTCCCTTAGTACAAATGAACCAAAAAGACCAAAAATTAACTCCCAAAAACCCTAAAAATATCTAGCGTGTTTAATGTATTGATAGCTCTTAGTAAATTAAGAAGCTTTATGCTGATAAATATATTTATTATTTTCAGTTTTCCAGCAACTGCGCGAAAATCGGCATTAACTTCTAATTAAAATGAGAAGATCAATCATGAAATCTCTCTTGTGAGTAAAACACTCTCAAATTGTTACCCTAACATTAGGGTGCAAGATGTCTGACAATCTAACTTTGGTCTGTTGAGGATACTTCCAAAGACAGTTTACTGAAGCCCAAAGCTGTAAATTAAAGTACTACAAAAGGTTGCGTAAAGGCTACTTTTGGGTAATCAGTTTGGACTATTCTGTACCATATTTCTTAATTGGGTTACGAAACCTCTAGGAAAATCTTGATTTGTTGACCACACTAGTGAGGGTTCTCGTAAGATAGACTATTGCTTCAACAAAGTGTCCATTAAGACTCCCCAAACAACAAATTAATCAGGTATAGTCTGACAAGTAAATTCTTGCTTACTTCAACCTTAAGAATAAGTAAGTATCAGGTAAATTTTGTGTCTAAAGTTGCAATTATCCCCAATGGTGAAACCTATTAACAATATTATTGAGGCAGATAAGATGCGCTGTAGTGTGTCTTTAGAAGTTATGTTCTCCGATGAGAAGAATGAAGAGATTAATGTCTGGCTGAAGTTATACAGGTCACTTTTGGATAAATATAGGTATACTTCTCTAGAATTGGCTGTGCGATCAGCTGCATTAAAAGCTGATCTCATAGCAAATTTTCATCCCGCCAATTCTGTTAGGCTTGGCAGTAGTGAAAACAATAAAGAACAGTGCCATAGTATTGTGGCAGTGTCAAACTATAGTTGACTCTTAAGTGAATAGCACCTGGAAAAGTCGTTTATCTACCCTCTCACAAATCCAATGACACTTGATAATAACCAAGGACTCACCTATAAAAATTCCCAATCTCCGGGACAGCCTGGGTTTTCTCTGGCAGTTAACTCGACCAATCCCTTTAATAACTCTGGGATGAACTTCGGACAAAATCACGATAATAAGAAGATTTTTACGGAAAATAGCCGTATTGGGGAGATTGTTCCTGGTCGGGTTGCCAACATCAAAGTGATTGGTGTCGGTGGCGGCGGTGGCAATGCCGTTAACCGCATGATCGAATCTGATGTCTCTGGTGTAGAGTTTTGGTCAATAAATACTGATGCCCAAGCTTTAACTCTGGCAGGCGCTCCCAGTAGATTGCAAATTGGACAAAAGCTAACGCGGGGCTTAGGAGCAGGTGGTAATCCTGCGATTGGTCAAAAGGCAGCTGAGGAATCACGAGACGAAATTGCTACAGCTTTAGAGGGTGCAGACCTAGTATTTATCACCGCTGGTATGGGCGGTGGTACTGGAACAGGTGCAGCCCCAATCGTGGCAGAAGTAGCCAAAGAAATGGGCGCTCTCACTGTTGGGGTAGTCACACGTCCATTCGTCTTTGAAGGTCGCCGCCGTACCAGCCAAGCCGAACAAGGGATTGAAGGCTTAAAAAGTAGGGTAGATACACTGATTATTATTCCTAACAACAAACTACTGGAAGTGATCCCCGAACAAACACCTGTGCAAGAAGCTTTTCGCTATGCAGATGACGTGTTGCGTCAAGGGGTGCAAGGTATTTCTGATATCATCACAATTCCCGGTTTGGTAAATGTTGACTTTGCTGATGTCCGGGCTGTGATGGCAGATGCGGGATCGGCATTGATGGGTATTGGCGTTAGTTCTGGAAAATCTAGAGCCAGAGAAGCTGCGATCGCGGCTATTTCTTCACCATTACTAGAATGTTCTATTGAAGGTGCTAGAGGAGTTGTCTTTAATATTACAGGTGGTACTGATCTTACTTTACATGAAGTGAATGCAGCCGCAGAAGCAATCTATGAAGTAGTTGATCCCAACGCCAATATTATTTTTGGGGCTGTAATTGATGACAGACTCCAAGGTGAGGTCAGAATTACTGTAATTGCCACCGGGTTTACAGGTGAAGTGCAAGCTGCGGTACAACAAAGCGTAGCTAGCGTTCGAGTAGCACCTAATACCTCCAAGCGGCCAACAACACAACAACCCGCAGTTAATCCCCCAACCTCAACTCCAAGTTCAACTCCAACTCCAGAACCAAAAGAAAAACCTGGATTGGATATACCTGACTTCTTGAGAAACCGACAAAGACCACGGAATTAAAAGATTTTGGACTTTCCTGCGGAACGCTACGCGAACGGCTACGCTCAGTCGAACGATTTGAGATTTTAGATTAAATTAGCAGTCTCAGGTTAGGCTGAGTGCTGTATAAAATCTGTTAGTTTCAGGGTTTACCAAAAGCAGGGATAAGCAATCCGTTGCCATCCCTAATTTTGCTAATTGGTAAAGAAATTTGTTAACGCTACTTATAAAATTAACTTGGGCAGGGTTCTGCTGGCTCCCATGTCTAGCTTTGCTTTTGGAACAAATAAATCAGAAGACCTAGCCAACTAGGAATGCTTAAATGTAGCCCGTCGTAGACATTGCTACATCTACTTCCGCGATTCATTAAACTTATATTCTGTATAAACAAAGCTGCGTGGGTGAGTTGCCCACGCAAGCACCCGAAGTAATTCTATTTTTTAGAAAATAGGACACCAAGTAAAAATAATTTACATTTATCAATGAAGGCAAGAGGAAAACCGCTTGTACTTTAGAACTGCCTTCACCAGTAGTAGAGAAGACATTGACTGAACTCTAGTTCAGTGGCTTCAAATCAGCAGGGGATTTGACCACTGCTGATTTATTCTTCCTGCCTCCTTCAATTCAATGACTGTTCAATCCATTGAATAACCTGATAACCAAGGTGAGTACCATCTAGACGATCAATTTCACGAATTCCCGTAGGACTGGTGACGTTAACTTCAGTTAAGTAGCCACCAATAACATCTATACCCACAAAAATCAAACCGTCTTGACGTAATTGTTCGGCTACTTGGGTACAAATTTCATGTTCTCTTGGGGTAATTTCAGTTTGAGCGACTGTACCACCAGTTGCCATATTATTGCGAAAATCACTTCCGCTAGAGAGGCGATTGAGCGCACCAATCGGTTCGCCATTGAGCAGGATAATGCGTTTATCTCCTTCTTTTGCTTCCGGTAGATAAGTTTGTACCATTACTGGCACTCGACCTTGGAGGGTACTGAGTTCGACAATGGAGTTAAAATTGCGATCGCTCGATTGCAAAAATAAAATTCCTTCCCCGGCTTTGTTTCCCAGTGGTTTGAGAACAGTTGCCCCCTTTGCTTCGACAAATTGCCGAATAAACTGCTTATCAGCACTGACAATCGTTTCTGGAATCGCTTTGGTAAACTGGAGGGCATACATTTTTTCATTTGCCCCTCGAATGCCGCTAGGACTGTTAATCAGTAGAGTTTTATTTTGGTCAACATAATCCAGAATGTACGTGGCATAGAGGTAAGAATCATTGACAGGTGGATCTGTCCGCATAAATACGGCATCCATTGTCTCTAAAGAAGTTAAGGAGGAATCACTTAATTTATACCAAGGATTCGCCGCTATCCAGCGTCTCTCCACCAACTGTACTGGTACAAGTTCAACTCGCTGTAGGACAGCCCAAGCTTTGCCCTCCACCACACTCAGCAGATTTGCTTGAGTTACCCAAACTTCGTGTCCCAGGATTTGCGCTGCTTCGATCAGGGCAATGCTGGTATCATGACACGGGTCAAGCAGATGGATCGGATCAATGATAAAAGCCAGTTTCACCCTTTACACCTCAATCACCAAGAAATTAAATGGTTGTTCAATTATTATCTCTTGATGATCTTACTAATTGACGTACATCTGTACTGCTGAGTAGGAACTGGAGGGTAAAATCTTGTGGACAGATACTTTTGCGAGAAAAATTTCGTAAACAGAGTTGTAGCGACTGCCGTGTAATTTGCAGTGGCTTGTCGCTAGTGCAATATCTTCTAGACTTACACGGAAGTTAGTAGCTCATCTAGCTTGCCTTGACTGTCTAAAGCGTGGATGTCATCACAACCACCAATATGGTCATCATTGATGAAAATTTGCGGTAAAGAGCGCCTTCCATTTGCTCTTTGAGCCATTTTATTTCTGGCTGTCTCATCTCCGTCAATGCTGTATTCTGTAAATTCAACACCCTTACTCTTCAGCAAACTTTTGGCACGGATACAAAACGGGCAAGTCCTCCAAGTGTAAATTTCTACTTTTGCAGCCATAATGTCCTCAACTTGATTTAATACTTTTTAATTTTAGAACGTTGCAACTGGCTGTAGGTGTTCTATGCCGTTTTGACTTTACTTTCAGAAGTGTCTAACTAAATTCAGTTATTGGTTTCGCTGAGTTCCTTCGAGATCCGCTACAGTTAGCCAGCTTTTTGTGCAGAACTATGGAAAATGAAAAATCGTTGAAAAGCCTAGAAACAATGCAAGCTTTGCAACGATTTATAATTATTAGCCTATTTACACCATGTTGTACTTAATCAATTTTTACAGAATATAGGGTATGCACACTTGATTTTCTAAAAAACAGTATTTCCTTTTATGGAAGTATCTGGTGTTTCTCAGTATTAAAAACTAGAAAACTGTCACTTAGGCTACTACTAAAGATTTTTTCCTCACCACTTTGAATGCACCCACTGCAAATAAACCAAGGGCGGCTGTTGTCCCAGGTTCAGGTACTTGTTTTGGTGGAGGAGGCGGAGGACTGTAATAATTCCCTTGTGCTTTTATAATGCTAGGCTCACTTAAATTGGTGCCATATTGGAAGCGAACACTACCAATTTTGCTTATATCAAAGTTAGTGGGCAGTCCTGACAAAACGAACGTGGCCGAATTGTCAACAAAACTTCCCCCTTTGATTGCTGGATTTGCATTAGCATTGTAGCCGTCAATAATGCCGTAATTAAATTGCTGCTGTCCACCAAGACCTTGAAAAATACCCAAGCCGGCAGTACCTAAACCGTAGTCTTGGGTTATTCCACTGAGTCCTGCGGAATTGGTAGTAGATGCAAATGCCCATTCTTTGCCATTAGTAGGAGTATTGAGAAGATTTACATTATTTGTAGTGGTAGAGGAGGTTTTTTGAGTGACCGTTGCAGCTGTTGCTGAAATTAACGATAAGTTTAAGGGAGATCCAGCATAGTCCCAAAAGACTGATGTAAGAACATCAGAAGGGACTGAAACATTTTTCATGTTCGTCAGGGTGACTGTCAACTTACCTGGATTGAGTAAGTCATCAAACACGACTGATGATGCTAGAGCATTATTCGATGCTGAGTTAGTTCCTGTGACTGAGAAAGTCATAGAGGCTGCATCTGCTTGGGACATCTGTGAAAATGTCACTACAGCTAATGCTGATATACAACAGACTGCATAACCCGCTATTTTCTTGGAATATGGTTGAGACACTCGATTGAAACTCCTTTTCTTTTTATTGAGGATATTTAAGACCTCTCAAAATAACTCTTTGATGGAAGTTACCAATGTCTAAATTTACACAAATAAATACAACTTGTCTACGTTGTTTGGCGAGGTTAGCTAAAAATTTAAATTTGGAATTATCAATATATTTTTTATGAATTAATGGAGATTTTCAGTATTTACACTTGATATATTTTTTTAAATTAGAATTGTTTATATTCACGCTGAATAATCAATATTTGGTTTCACGATATTATTACTTAATTAACAGATTTTTAGGAGATATTGACTATCCTATGAGGAAGAGTTGTAGGTTGGATAGAGCGCAGTGTTGCCCTGTAGAAAACCAGCCTGCACTAGGTATCTCACGCCAATCCACACAAGTAGATGTTTTAATCTTTCACTAAGTACATGAGCTAAATTAAATATAGGACTCCTATTTGATGTTTGAAAACATACTGAGATGAAAAGCCAGCTTTATCAGGGTTTTATTTAAAATATTGTTCAAAATCAGATTTAAGTTTTGAAAAAACTCACTAGAACTCAAAAAGGTTTTTTCCCTACTTCCGAACCCCTACTCCCTGCCTATCTCTCTTGCGTGGTGCGCGAACAACAATCAGACAGGAGTTATAAAACCACTGTACTGGTGTCAATACGCTTGGGTTAAGCAAAGCGCAACCCAACAAAGTCCCGGAAATGTTGGGTTTCGTTTCTCCACTCAACCTACGCCGTTTAAGTTTTTTGGCGCTAACTGAGCCGTATTGGTACTGGTGTGGCAATGCTAAAATGATGCTTTAAAAATATCTAGAGAATTAAAGTTTAAAAGCATAATTCAACTTTTCTACTATTCCTTATAAAAATGCAATAAATAAGGGAAGGCAATTTATCGCCTTCCCCAAAGTTAAATATTCACGGCACTAATTATAAAGTGCGAACATTGAATTAGTTACTCAACATTTACCTACTATCAACGGCATATTCAATTAGTTGAGCAAGGCGGTGACGTAGGGTTTCTAATCCCAAGCGCTGACTCGCTGAAATAAATACCGCTAGGGGGAATTCTTCTCTAGCTAAAGCTAGTGTCTCACTATTGGCTTGATCGATCTTGTTAAAAATAACTAGCGCCGGGCCAGGAGTTATTGGCATTTGCGCTAAGATTTCTCTGACTGAGCGAATATGACGCAACCAAGCTGGGTGAGACAAATCCACCAAGTGCAGTAGGGCATCAGCTTCTGTGACTTCCTCCAAGGTGGCGCGGAAGGCATCCATTAATGATGCAGGCAGTTCGTGTATGAACCCTACTGTATCTGTAATTAGAATTTCCTGATGTTCATTGGTTTCGCCATAAGGAATCACCAGGCGGCGGGTGGTAGGATCGAGAGTGGCGAATAGTTGGTCGGCTGTATAAACTTCTGCATTTGTGAGAGCGTTTAACAGGGTAGACTTACCAGCGTTAGTATATCCAACCAAAGCTACTGAGGGAATTTCTCGATGCTGCCTTCGTTGCCGTAACCGTGAACGATGGGCTTGCAGCTGAGTTACTTCTTTTTGGAGTCGGGAAATACGCTGCCCAATGGCACGGCGTTCAGTTTCTAGTTTGGTTTCACCAGGGCCACGAGTCCCAATACCACCGCCTAATCTGGACATGGTGCGACCTCTACCAGCCAGTCGCGGTTGCATGTATTCTAACTGTGCTAGTTCTACTTGCAATTTACCGGCACGGGATTGAGCGCGTTGAGCAAAGATATCCAAAATTACTTCGGTGCGGTCAACCACCCGGATACCAATTTGCATTTCTAAGTTACGGACTTGGGAGGGGGAGAGGTCGCGGTCAAAGACGACAAGATTGACTCCTAGGGTTTGGGCAGTTAGGGCAATTTCTTGCACTTTACCTTCGCCAACTACTGTTTGGGGATGAACGCGCGATCGCTTTTGTTGTATTGTCTGTAATACATCTCCCCCGGCAGTATCAACTAAACGTGCCAATTCTGCTAGGGTGTCTTGGAATTGTAGGGGAGTTGCCTCACTGGTCATCAGCCCCACAATTAGCACGCGATCGTGGTCAGCATCTACTTCCTGGGCAATAAATTCTCGCTGAAATTCTGCTTCCAGATTTTCTACCAAGTCTACTAAATCCTGGTCTGCCAAATCATCCAAACCCATAGGTGGCGATATATTCCAACTTGGGGTTTGAATTTTGCTCTCTTCTACTTTGAAAGCAGCAGGACTAGTAATCAGGGTGCGAGACTCTTGGGGTATTAGATGAGCTAGATAAGCTTCTTTGACATATCCAGTTGCACCGCCTCCCCGCCGTGTAAATCCGGTTCCGGTAATGTTTAGGACAACTAGGGCATCTAAGCGTTGCAGGGCCATAGCCGTGAGTGCCGCTTCGTTGGGCGGTTCTGGCTTCAGATGGGTGGCAATACAACGAATACCACTGAGTCGTTCTGCACCGTAACGGGGCAATTCCATCGGTGGTATTTGCGTTTGACGCGGTGTGCCTACCCCGACGCGAATCACTTGTCCGCGACGGTTGATGTAGGCGCAAACAGGCTGATTGACTTCTGTGCTAATTGCTGCCAGACGCTGGGAAAACTCAGGCGTGGTGATGCGATCACCTGGTATACGCTGGTGATACAGCCGCTGTAGTTGTTTCAGCTGGCTGGACTTTAAACCTTGAAGATTTCCGTAGATAGTTTCTATAGGCGTTTATGACCAGTAAATGGCCCCCCAAATCCTTCTTATGTCTATTTTACAACAGGGTTTAGGCTGTTATCTATATCTTCTGAGGGATGCATTGGGAATTTATCGCCTATAGTCTTGATTTGAACCTATTTTGGTGGTATGGGTCTAGCAATGTTAAACCAATAACATAGCATTCCGCGATCGCTTCACTGCTGTTTGTAATTCTGCCGATAGCCAGCTATCAAATTGCGGATAAACTGGCGATCGCGGCACTAATTCCCACCCAGCAGGTTGTAAAATATTTCTCAAAGCCTGTTCCTGAATATGGGGATAATCAGGATTCACTTCATCTTTTGGCCCAATTCCGCCTAAATCTCGCGCACCAGCTTCGATACAAGCGAGTAACCAGAAGTTATCCTTAACTAAATTCGGCGGAATTTGAATAGTAATATCTGGCGATAAAATCTTACGTGCTTTAGCAATTACTTCTGGTAATTGATGGGAATTAAAAGGAGGTGCATCAAAAGTTTGCTGATTTCCTGGGCTATGAGGTTGCAGGATGACTTCTTGAATGTGATGGTAACGTTGGTGCAAGTTAGATATAGCTTCTAAAGTTTCCCACCAATCATCAGAGGTTTCTCCAATTCCTAACAGTAAGCCAGTTGTAAAGGGAATTTGCAACTCTCCCGCCCATTGTAATTGTTGTAAACGAACTTCTGGCAATTTACTCGGTGCGTGTCGATGTACACTATTTAATAATGTTGGCGTTAACTGTTCTAACATCAACCCCATCGAAACATTAACACGCTTGAGTTTTTGCATTTCATCAAAACTCAATGGCCCTACATTGGTATGTGGTAAAAACTCCATTGAAAGTGCTAACTCGCACAAATCATAAATTCGCTTGAACCACGCCTCACGCCTTGACGAATGGGGATGCACTTCACCACTGAGTATGAGGATTTCGCAGACTTTTTCGTTTTGAAGTGATTTTAAACTATTTTCTACATCCGAAAGACTCATCCAGGGACTTTTACCAGGTTCACTACGAAAGTTGCAGTAACTACACCTATTAAAGCACTCGTAAGTGGGAACGATTGTATAAGCAGGGCTATAGGTGACAAGACGAGAATTATTAGTTGGCATAATTAGGATAATCTCAAAGAATGCCTTGTTTAAGCTATATGTAGCAATTCTATCTGAGTTGTGAGAATTACTTTTTTAATGAACCGCAGAGGTACAGATAACACAGAGAGAAGAATCAATAGAAATTTAAAAAAATGATTTGGTAATGCTTTGGTAATGCTAGAGATTACCGTGTCATTCTTGTTGCCAAAATATTTAGATAAACAAGAACTATTTTGTTTTGTAAATTTCTGGTAACTGCCACCAAGGGACATGGGGATACTCGTGATGTTCCTCGTGGTAGCCAAAATGATAGCACGTGATAAATGACCACCAAATTGGACGGTTAATTGTTTGTGAATGATGAGGCTCAATATAACCTCCTATGGGTTCACTATGGGGTAGGAAAGTACCAAAATAAAATAATTGGAATGAACTTAAAAGCGAAGGAATCACCCAAAAGGAAGTTAAATTAGCAGTGGGTATATGGAGGACGTGATTATTAAAGTGATAGAGAATAGTCAAGGCAATGATTTGTCCCCAACTCCAGTAACCCTTCATAAAATGAAAATACCACGCAAAGAAATTTTTGTGTTTCCCATTATGAAAATCGGGGTCTATTTGGCTTGCAGGATTATGGTGATGTATCCAATGTTTTTTTAATAACTTTTTATAGGGTAAAAGACCATATAAAGATAAAGTTAATGTCCCAATAAAATGATTAATTTTGGTGTTTTGGGGAAAGACTACCCCATGCATAGCATCATGAGATGTAATAAATAATCCTGTATATAAGAATGTTTGCCAAAGTATACTAGGCAAGAGCATCCAAAATGTTAATTTGGAGATGTCAAGGGAAAGTAATAAACTCAGGCTAATGACCCATGTAGTAACAATAATCGTAGCAATGAAAAGTGCCTTGAACTGAAATTTATTTTTCCCTAATGTGGTCAATTTTGTTTGATGACTTGGTGGTTGCTCTAATTGAATCACGCTTTTACTCCGCCTAATATTCCGATGAAAATTCCTAAAATTATAGTCAATAGAAAAAGCACTAACTACCATCAAGAAAACTCTATTAGTGGTCAGTGTTTTAAATTGGACAGTGCGAATACTCTAATAATATGTACAAACATTAAGATACTTTAACTATTATTGCACAAGCAACTGCTATTCTAAAAACTGTTTTCCCTTAAAAGCTTGGGTGATATGAGCGAGGACAGTGTTCAACCTGGTATCTGCAATAACCAGGGTCTTTTCTTTGCTCCTTTATAATCAGTCTGTAACAAAAACAGTCAGATTAATGAGGGGTAGGGGAAATGAGTACTGATGCATACTGCACTCGGCTGTAGGTGTTCCCGAAGTAGGTAAGCTAGAAAACGAATAATACTTAGGTGGTCGTTCCAAATTTCAGAGTGAGGGGTCAGCACACGTTCAGCAGCATTGCAGTTTTTGCTATTGATACGAGGTTTTAGTTTTATCACTAAGATAAAGTGCAATTATTAAGTTACCTTAAGGAGCTAATTACATTCTTCATATTACTTAACTTATCTCTTTGACGCTATCTGTCTCTAGTTTCAAAGTAAATGCAACTCTAAAGAATGAGATTTTAAGGAGTTGAGAAAATATTTATCTAACAAAAGATCAATAATAGCTTTTATTAGCCTATCGCTCAGAGGTATTTTTACCAAACAACTGCTATTAAAAACTTGTAATCTCACTAAAAATCTATTTTGGATACAATCAAAAATCCAACGAAAGTTAGAAGGTTTTTGAAGTGTTATTATCCAGACTAATAAATAGTAAATAGGTTTTTTAAACTTAAAGTATGGCTCCTAGGGTACTAATTACAGGTGCTTCTGAAGGCATTGGCAAAGCAACGGCTCTTTTATTTGCGCGGCAAGGATATAACTTGGTACTTGCAGCTCGTCATGCTGACCGCTTGGAGGCTTTAGCGCAGGAAGTGCAAAGCATTGGCTATCCAGCACCATTAACGCTTACTTGCGATGTCACTGACTCATCTCAGGTAAACGCGTTAGTGCAAAAGGCATTAGAAAATTATGGCTATATCGACGTGCTGATAAACAATGCCGGCATCTTTGCATCGGGGCCAGTAGAGCAGTTTTCTCTTAGTGATTGGCATCAAATTATAGACACTAATTTATGGGGATATATCCACACTATTAATGCTCTTCTGCCTCATTTTCTCCAGCGTCGAAGTGGAACTATAGTTAATTTAAGTTCCATCGGTGGTAAGGTGCCAAGTGCTTATTTGGTTCCCTATTGTACTAGTAAGTTCGGCGTGACAGGGTTGACGGAATCGCTACAAATAGAACTACAGCCAAAAGGTATTCATGTTTGTGGGATTTATCCGAATTTAATTAAGAGTACTTTAATGGAACGGGCAGTTTTTCGAGGCAAGGATGAGCAAGATACTCATACTCGTCGTGGACAGCTTGAGAATGTGCTGAAAAATCCGGTGGTGGAGAAGCCTGAAGATGTAGCAAATGCTATCTGGGATGCAGTCAAGAATAAGAAGTCAGAAGTGATGGTTGGTTCGGCGAATTTCTCACAAGCTTTGTATCGCTTGTTTCCTGGGTTGATAAAGTGGGTTTCGCGGCAAGGGTTGAAGAATCAAGATAATTGATTTTTGCTACCAAACAAAATATTTTCCTATCGTGACTCACATTCTCGTTTGGTTACATAATGGCGATAGCGAAACATTGCTTCTAGTTGCACTTGTACTAACCAACCACTAACAAATTCAACTGTTTCTCCACCAGGCATAGAGAAGGAAATAGCATCAGTCAGCCTAGTTTTGCCAGCTTCCGGTTCAAATTCATGTCGATGCACCCAAGACTCAAAGGGGCCAGATATTTGTTCGTCGGTAAACAGGCGATATTTATCGCATTCAGTATGACGCGCTAGCCAAGTTAATGGTAATGGGCCGAGAAACAGGCGAAATTCGGTGATAGCGCCCACGTTCAGCCCCCCCTCACGACGAACCACTTGGACTGGCTGCCAAGGTGGATTCAGTATTTGCAAAATATCTGGCCTTTCGTGAAATTTCCAAACTACTTCTGGTGAGGCATTAATTACTGAGGAATGTTTAAAGTGCAGCATGGAAAGAAAAACCTAAAATTCAACTTTCTGATTCTGTATCAATCTCGATATCTAGGGTATCTTCGTCAATCCGGACATACAAAATATTTGGGTTACAGCAAACTTGACAATCTTCTACATAAGATTGCTGCCCTCCAGCACTCAAATCAATAAAAGTTAAGTTCGGTTCGCCGCAATAGGCGCAGTAATACTCAGCTGTGTTTTGCATCAATTCATGGGTACTGGGTACTGGGTACTGGGTAATGGGTATTGGGTACTGGGTACTGGGTATTAACTTTTAATTCCTAGTTTCTATTCCCCAGTCCCCAGTCCCTAGTCCCTAATCCCCAATACTGGCTGTAATTCCTTTGGAGATGGGTTGATATAACTCTGAGCATCAGCCAAATGCTTTAGTAGTGTAGACTGTGGCAGAGGCCCTTGCAAGTGGTTCCAAGGTAATACTTGTTCTGTAGACCAATCAGCATGGACGTAGTAATCCAAATCGGGGATTTGTCCTTTTAGTTGTTTGAAAGCACGTTTGTAGCTACCCAAGGAGTCGCCAAAGTCACGAGTTAACTGAAGAAGTTGGGATAGTCTGCGATCGCCTCTCGATAACAAAGCTTGTATAATCGACCAATTATAGCTTTCTGGGCGAAACTCTATTCCCTGCGGTTTTAGCAGTTTTTGCAAAAACTGCAACCGCTTTTCTGCTTGACGATTTACCCCAAACCATTGAAATGGTGTGTGCGCTTTGGGTACAAAGGTGCTGCATCCAAATGTTAGGCGTAATCCTGGTGCAGCTTTTTTGATATTACGCATCATTGTCACCGTTTGCTCTAAATCCTCTGCTTCTTCACCAGGAATTCCTGCCATTCCGTAGAGTTTCAAGCTTTTTAATCCGCCAGTTTTGGCATTTATCGCAGCTTGGATAATTTCGTCGCTATGCAGCTTTTTGTTGACGATTTGCCGGATTTTCTCAGAACCACTTTCTACTGCAATGGTAAGCGATCGCGTGTCTCGTTTTGCCAAAGTTTCTGCTAACTGGACTGTTACAGTATTGGTTCGCACTGAGGCAATACTGAGACGGACATCATCATACTTTGGCTGACTTA
Organism: Nostoc sp. LEGE 12447; assembly: GCF_015206985.1. NCBI lineage: Bacteria > Bacillati > Cyanobacteriota > Cyanophyceae > Nostocales > Nostocaceae > Nostoc > Nostoc sp. LEGE 12447. The sequence continues at coordinate 23,521 of NZ_JADEXT010000053.1, forward strand.
TATAATCTAGCAAAGCTTCAAACTCTGGATGCTGAGTTACAGAAGCCCCCAATAATCCTAGCCGATTTGTGACTTCTAAACCTTTTGCGATCGCAGGAATTAAAGAATCTTCCAGACTAGCTGTTCTAAAAGGCAGTGTGAGATAACTTGCCAAACAAAAGCGGCACATTTCTGGACAACTTCTCACCACTTCCACCATGTAAATATTTTCCCATGCGGCTTTTTCGGTGACTACAGTCGAAGCCGATAGAGTATTTCCCCGATAAGTCTGCTTTTGCACCACTGCGGGAATTTCTGGAGAAATTGGTTTAATTGACTTTATTGCACCATCTTTTGTGTGGTATTCGACTTCATACAAACTGGGAATATAAATTCCTGGGATTTGTGCAAGTCTTTTGAGTTGAGTTTGTCTAGAAGCATTTCTTACTTCTTTGTACGCCTCAATGAAATTTCCCAGTAAATTTTCGCCATCTCCCAGTAAAATTACATCAAAAAAGTCTGCAAAAGGTTCTGGGTTAGCTGTGAGAACGGGGCCACCACCAAAAATTATCGGATGAGAATCATCACGAGAAGTTGCTTGAATAGGAATTTCTAAAGATTCCAGCAAATTTAAAATATTCACATAATCCAATTCCCAGGAAATCGAAAATCCCACAATTTCTGGCGTTCTGGGGAGTTGTTCGTGAGTATCTGTAAACAGGCGACTCACCTGTACATCATCACGCATTGCCAAGGTTGCCCAAACTACCTGATAGCCAAGGCTAGTGATACCTACGCTATATTCATTGGGAAAGGCGAATATTATGGGAATAGCGTTGGTGTCTGGGGTGGTGGGGGTGAAAAGGAGGCGTTCAGAGTCAAATACAGATGAGGTCATGATAATTCGTAATTCGTAATTCGTAATTCGTAATTAATACAGTTAGAGTCAGATTATATACAGGCAGCATTAATTGTTTTTCTTCCTGCTATTCACAGAATATATCCTTTTTATCCTGTCAGAGGTTTTAGTTATGAGCAGGGTTATCTATATTTAATTTTAAGCCATAGAATTATCAAGTTAAAAAGCAATGTCACGCTATTAGCAAGAATAATTGGTAAAGATTGTAGATATATCCCATAAATTAACCACAAAAAAATACCAATTATGAATGTAATCAGCGTTAAGAAAGAAACATCTTTTGCTGATTTTGTTTGCCATGTTTTAAACATCTGTGGCAAAAAAGAGATTGTGGTTATTGTGGCAGCTGCTAATCCTAGAATTGTCAAAAAATCCATTGCGATACAAACCTATAAATTGAAGAATTCAGAAGTCAGAATGAAGACGCTTGATGACTCGCTTGCCGCCAGCGCTATCCACCAGTCGCACAAAATTCATTCTGTAGCTTGCTTCCCTGAAAGGGTATTCTGGCTCCTGACTCCTGAATTCTGTTTCGATAAAGTTTTTACTGATTGAAAAATTTAGAAGCTGCTTTTTGTAATTTTGTTGCATAGGTAATATAGGAATCCGATTTGATTTTTGTTCGCACAAGGTGGCTTACTTGCCTAGAAAGGCAAGAGGCAATAGGAAAGAGGAAAGAAGGGTCTTTGAGCTATACTGAATTTTTTCAAGAATCAAATATGAGTCCTATATCCTTTTCTTAGATAACCCTAGTGTATGATCGATAAGGTTATTCGGTTCTGGTGGGGAGCAGCTACCAGAGGTAACGGGGAAAGTTCGGTGCAAATCCGGCGCTGTCCCGCAACTGTAAACCAATTTGAGATGTAATCTAAATATCTCAAATTGAGTGAGTCAGGATGCCCGCCGAAATAGATTTACTAGTTCCACATATCTGCGAGGTACAGATGACTACTACTGTGAATATTTCCCCAGCGAATCCCTTGGGTGTTGCTGACCATACTTTATTTGTTTGCAAAACTTGTGCTAGCGTTTGGCAAGAGGGAAAACGCTTGGGTGAAAGTGGTGGTGAAAAACTTCTACACCAACTTCAGCAACTTGCACAAGATTGGGAGTTACGAGATGAATTCCCAATTCAAGAAGTTGAATGCATGAGTGCTTGTAATCGTTCCTGTGTGGTTGCTTTTGCTGCCAAAGGTAAATTAACATATTTGTTTGGTGATTTAGCCGTTGATGATAGTGCATCTGCGATACTAAAATGCGCTAGTCAATACTATGTCAAAGCAGATGGTTTGCTGCCTTGGTCGGAGCGTCCAGAAGCCCTGAAGAAGGGCATTTTAGCCAAAATTCCACCTTTATCTCACTAATGCGCGTTTTGATTCTGGGTGGTACAGGAGATGCCGCAGAACTAGCCGCTAGAGTCGCTACTATTCAAGGGTTAGATGTAATCACGTCTTTAGCAGGCCGCACCCGTGAACCATCAGTTCCCTTGGGCGATTTACGGGTTGGAGGCTTTGGTGGTGTGGCTGGATTGGCTAGCTATCTGCGAGTAATGCAAATTGACTTATTAATTGATGCAACCCATCCTTTTGCTAGTCAAATTTCTTTCAATGCGGCAGATGCTGCAAATGAAGTCAGAGTACCCCGTCTGATGTTAATACGCCCGCCTTGGGAAAAAGGAATTGGCGATCGCTGGATGGAAGTTGATAGCATTGAAGCCGCCGCCGCATCACTGCAAAACCAAGCACATCGGGTATTTTTGACGGTTGGCAGACAAGAACTCGCCGCCTTTGCTCATCTAAAGGAAATTTGGTTTTTGATGCGGATGATTGATCCTCCTGTTGATGATGCCTTAGTGCCACCGGGGATGGTATTGTGCGATCGCGGGCCTTTTACCCTCAATAATGAAAGGCAAATCCTGATTGATCACAAGATTGATACCATAGTGAGTAAAAATAGCGGTGGCGATGCCACAAAGCCCAAAATTATTGCAGCACGAGAACTGGGCATGAAGGTTGTGATGGTAAATCGTCCAGCCATACCGGCAGGAGAGCAAGTTAGTGATGTTGAAGGTGCTTTGGCATGGCTATTTGACAAATTGCAGAACTAGTGATAGTACAAATTTTCCATCTAAAACAAGAGAATTTGGTAGACGAAACGCGATCGCATCAATAAAAACCCACCCCAACGAGAGAAATTATTTATTTGGCATATTACAAAGGGAGCGATCGCCCTCTTCCACTGCGGTGTTAGTTTTCAAATAATCCTGCACCAGAGTGCAACCATAATTCAGTACATCTAGATTAAGAATTCGCGGCAAATTCCACAGAATGAGCGTGTTGTCATCACCCCCTGAAACAAGCAAAGTTCCATCAGGGCTGATCGCAACCACCCTAATCCCTGCGGTATGTCCGGTGAGGGTTGTTACTTCCGTACCATCTAGCTTCCAAAGTTTGATGCTGGCATCAACACTGCCAGAAGCAACAATTTTTCCATCAGGAGTAAATGCAATTCCCCAAATCCCAGCTTTATGACCTTTGAATGTATTCAATAACTTGCCGTCTAACGTCCACAACTTAACGGTGTTGTCGCCACTTCCACTAGCTAGCATTTTACTATCTTGGCTAAAAACAACTCTCCATACTGCCGCCGAGTGTCCTACAAGGGTTCTAAACAAATTGCCGTCAAGCGTCCACAACTTAGCAGTAGTGTCACTGCTAGCTGAACCAACGAGCCGACTGTCTGGACTAAATACGACGTGCCAAACTTCCGCCTGATGTCCTTTGAGTACCTGCAAAGTCGCGGTGCGATGGGCTACGCCCCGCCAGAGGCGATCGCGCCTCCATATCTGAATATTTTTGTCAACACCTGCCATTGCAATTGTTTGCCCGTCAGGACTCAACACCCCTGATGTCAATTTGCTGTAAACATTTTTGTAACTAGCAATTAAAGTGCCATCTTGCTTCTTGATTTTTACCGAATCATCGGAAGTGAAAAGCGCGATTAACTTGTCATCGCCACTGAATGAAACTTCGGAGACTTCGCCCTTGGTTTCAGTGATAGTTTTGAGCAATTTGCCTTGACGACTCCAAAATTTCACCATATTTTCGTGGCTGGTTGTAGCGATAGTTGAACTATCAGAGGCGATCGCTATTGACCAAATCCCGGACTTATGTGCAACGATAGACTTTTGAAATGGATTTTGACTTTGCCAGAGCCTGACAACGTTTTCTGCACCTGCCGAAGCAATAAAGCTACCATCTGGACTAAAAGTTACACCCCAAACTGATGCACTGTGCCCTCTAAGCGTCCTCAGTTCTGTACCATCAATATTCCAAAGTTGAATTGTTTTGTCGAGACTGGCACTGGCAATAGTCTGGCCATCGGGACTAAATGCTACTCCCGAAATTCCGGCATCATGCCCTTGCAGAGTTTTATCAAGGCGGTAGCTTTTACTTATGCTGTCTCGCCGCCAAAGTTTAACAGTTCTGTCTTCACTCGCTGAAGCAATAGTCTGTCCGTCAGGGCTGAAAGCTATTCCTACAACCCAAGCAGTGTGACCTTCGAGAGTTTGTACAGGCTTGGCGTTTTGCCAGCCTGAATCATCTCGTTTCCAGAGTTTTACTGTCCTGTCTAGACTGGCAGCAGCAATAGTCTGGCCATCAGGACTAAAAGTGACTCCCCAAAACGCACCTTTAGAACCTTGGAATGTCTTGAGCAAAGTACCATCTCGCTTCCAGAGTTTCACTGTTGCATCCCAACTAGCAGAGGCGAGGAACTGACCATCAGGACTAAATGCTACTCCCCAAACTGAAGCGGTGTGACCTTTAAAAGTTTTGAGCAGAGTACCATCTAGTTTCCAGAGTTTAATAGTGCCATCTTCACCCGCCGAGGCGAGGAACTGACCGTCAGAACTAAAATCTACTGCTCTAACTGCTCCCTTATGACCTTTGAGAGTTGCAACTTCCGTACCATCACGTCGCCAAAGCTTAACTGTATTGTCTATACTGGCTGAGGCAATTAAAGAACTATCAGGACTAACATCTACCGCCATAATACTTGCTGTATGATCGGAAAACCGATTGTATTCATCTGCTCCATAAACTGCTTGCCTGAGTGCGTTTTCAACTTGAGGTGCAAGATTTGAGTTAGTTGTTCCTAGCTTGTGCAGTCTGTCTTTGGCTTTGATTGCTTCTACAAGTGCATCTAACCTCCGTTGGGAAGCAAACAGTCCAGCAGAAGAAGATACAAGCGCTCGAATTTCGCTGCTCTTAGCTTGACTTTCGCTTTTTTTGGTTTGACGATACATAATGAAACTTCCCACCCCCAAAATGCTGGAGACGAGCAAACCAATACACACTGCAACTAGTAAAAACCTTTGAAATTTAGCAGTTTTTTGCTCCTGTGCTAGTCGTGCTTCTACCTCTTTCGCCCGTGCTGCCTCTAATGCTGTTTGCACTTCGCGCTGTTCGCATTCTTGACTTGCGGCTAAAAATTGATAATCCCAATTGCTTAGACTTTTGCCCTGTATCCAATTTTGAGTATCTTTGAGAGCCTGTCCTCGCAATAAACGCGATTCATCTTTATACCCTGATGCTACCCAAGCATTAAATGTCTGCGAATAAGGGCGGAGATTGTCTAATTGTTTTAACACCCATTCGGTATTGAAAACACTCCGATAGATGGGATTTTTAATTTTGAGATAGCCGTTGTGTTTCTCTACTAAACCAGATAACAAAAGCTCTGTTTGTTCTCGACTATCATCAATCGGAACAGGAAGATGAGGCAAAGTGAAAAACTCTTCTCCCCTACTCGATGACATTTCCTTCTGGGAGAAGCCTCCACTACTAAACTGCTCCTCTGCTTGCAACACCTTTTGATAAATACCCAACAACCGCCCTGCTCGTTGGTCGTTGAATAATAGGCGATCTCTTATAGTACGTAGATGTTCTGGTTCGTCTTGTGATTGCCAATTTTGAATAATATGCGTTTTCACTAATTGCTCAATCCAAAATGCTTCTGTACCTGGAATGAGGCTAATCATTCCTGTAGCATTTTCAGCAGCAAGTTGAATAACTAAGTTACAAAGTTTTTGTGTGAGAAACGGTTGTCCCTCTGTCCAATGAATAATTTCTTGCAGTATTGCTTGTGGTTGACTGACTACTTCCTTTACTCCTTGAAGCAGAGGAGTAGCTTCATAGAGTTGAAAGCCGTGTAACTCAATTGCTTTACCAAGGTTAAAGGGTGTGCGGCCTTTATCAGCGATGAGGTCGGAAGGACTTGCCACACCAAATAGTGCAAATCCCAAGCGATTAAAGTTTGAATTCTCTGGTCGCTGATTATAGCATTGACGAATCCAAGCAAAAAAGTCGTTAATTGGGAAACTTAAACTAAGTAGGCTATCAATCTCATCAATAAAGATGAAAATGCGTTCGGCTTTGGCGTTTGGTAGTAAAACTTCTTCAACAAAAGAGTGTAGTTTTTGTACTGAGGAAATACCTTTTTGCGTCTCCCACCAACGTTTAAAGTTGATCTGTTCTGCTAAATTTAAGCTGTAGAACAAGCTGATAATGATGCCTTTGTACCACTGTTCTGGCGTAGTATCCTCAATACCTAAGATGGTCATATCCAAATAAACACAGCTATAGCCTTCTTCTCTAAGACGATAACTGGTGCGCTGTAGTAAGGATGACTTACCCATCTGGCGAGAGTTGAAAACGTAACAAAAATCCCCAGCTTTCAGGCTAGTATAAAGTTTTTCGTCTGCGTCACGGATAACATACGTGGGATCGTCACTGCGGAGACTACCTCCTACTTGGTATCTCATACTGAAGTGTAATTATCAAATACAGAGTTTAAGAAAGTGGGCGGAAATAATTGTCGTTGAGATAAGGCAATAGATATAAGGGTTTTAGCCTAGTTCATTTTTTTACATAGTTTGATTTTATTGTGCCAACTTACTTACGTAAACAATAGCTGAAAAGAAAGACTTTCAGATAGGAACAATACCATACGAGAAGACGCTTTGCGTCTACATGAATTGTGCCTACATTTCGTGTATATCTTTGCCAGGTTAGGATTTTTTAGCAGTTTGATCGAGTATTACCATAAATGATAGTGATAGATGGCAACGTAGTGTGAGTTGGGAGGATATAAAAGCGTCTGTGATAACTCTACAAGACTCATGTGTAAGCTATCACTTACTAGGATAGAGGAATATAAGCAAGGTTTTCCAAATTCAATTAAATGGAAATTTGTTTTATTCTCTGCATAAATTAATTAAAATGGGATGAAAGATAATTAAGCTGCTCGTGGAAGATAAGCACTCCACAAAACAAAAAATTTATAAGCCTCATTATGATTATGGGGTACGAGGTAATTAAGTATGATTCATCACATATCTATTTCTGTTAAAAACCCCCAGCACGTTGCCGAGGTTTTAGCTGAAGTCTTGAATGGCCAAGCTTTTCCCTTTTTCCCTCACCCAGGCAGCTATATGGTTTTTCCACTTGATGAATATGGAACAGGGATTGAAGTTTACCCGTTAAAAACTCAGCTAATGCCTGGTGAAGGAGATAACCAGTGTACATTTGCAGAAAATCCTACTTCTTCTGGGTTCACAGCTACTCATGCAGCAATTTCAGTTTCTTCTAGTCAAGAAAAAATTGAGTTGATTGGTAAACGTGAAGGTTGGAGAGTGTTACGTTGTAACCGCGATTCTTTTTTTGATGTTATTGAGTTCTGGTTGGAAAACACAGTCATGATAGAACTACTCACACCGGAAATGTCGGCTCAATATTTGGCAGTAACGCAGCCAGAAAATTTGAAGAAAGCTTTTAATTTATAACTCTGCTACTGCTAATTTAACAAAACTATTAACTAATTTAAAATTGTTCGCGCAGCCTCTTTTAGAGAATTGAAGAGAGTTTCAGACTCTTATTTAGGGACATTCCAACAAAAAATATCCCATTGTAGGGGCAATTGGGCAATTGACGTAAAGCGGCTACTCTACAAGTTCTCCAACGGAGTAGCCGGAGGGTATTCTACCTATGTAAATAAGGAATAATTGACAAGTACATTCTCTGTAGAGACGGCGGTAAATCGCGTTTCTCTAACGTATCAGTCTTTTAGACGCGATAAATCGCGTCTCTACATGAGGGCTTTCTGGCTTATCCCAAAGTCACAGCAAAACACTTTTCAAACAACCTCTAACATCTCAGTAATTTTTTGGGTTTTTACTTGAGTGAATAGCTTTATTCAAATCCTGGAGCAAGTCTTCTTCCGCATCCCGCTCTTGCTTGAGTTCTCTAATCATTTCCTGACTAGAACCAATTAGCAAACCAGCAACTGCACCTACAAGGACGTATTTTTGCTCCAAATCTTGATACATTTGACTCGTGTAGGGGCAAGGAAGTAAATTAGCAGCAATAAAACCAATTCCTGCACCCAAAAATACCGTCACAAAGCCAGAGAAAGCGATCAGTTTAGCATTCATTTGCTTTGCTCCAATGCTTATAACTTTGCTAAATTACTAGGAGATACTCTACATTGTCTCCGCAGTTGCCAAAGTTGCTACTTAATCTTTACCTCTTGTAATAGTAGACAGAGTGGGAGGATGAGCTTTCAAGGGCAGGTTTTTAGAAAAGGGTAAAAGATAGAATAAAACATCGTGACATAAAGCAGGTCATGAACGAGTATTCAGGTTTAAACAGCTGGATAGTGATCGTTAGCGCAAAGCTACCACACTTAAGTCAGCCACAGGCGAAGGTACTGGCAATGTGGAGTAATGGATCTGGGAATGATGACGAAGCAGCAAATCATGTGGCACATAATTTACCGCCTGCTCTCCAACCCACACGCCTTTTGAGTTGTTTCCGTCGTGGTTTCATCAAAGTTATCGTTGCTTTGTTATTGGGTCAGCCTCTCCCTTTTGGTCACTTTTTCCCTCAACCTTGGACTACTAATCTCTACTTCTCTTCTGCCTAAAAAATAAAAACCTGCCCTTGAAAGCCTGCCCCCTTCCCCCTACCTCAAAATTAAGAAGCTGGCTTTTTCAGTCAGGATTCGCTAAACTCACGCATATTAAATTTGCAATTAAATACTTTCAATTAGCAACGCCAGAAGACTAGGGTACAGATGTGGGAAACAAAATTCAATTCATAGATAGGCTGCGATTAGGTTTCGCAGTGTCAGTGGCAAAAAGTGTGACGTTTATAGTGCGATCGCTCCGTCTGGGTGCTGCTAGTGTATTACCAGGCTCGATTGCTCGTCGCATTGAACCCCGACTTTTACAATTATTGAGTCAGCAAGTTAAAAATGGAGTGATTTTAATTGCTGGTACTAACGGCAAAACCACTACAGCCCTGCTTTTATGCACAATCCTAGAGCGCAAGGGTTTTCGCGTCACTCATAATTCTACAGGTGCAAATCTAGAAAATGGCTTGATGACGGCGCTGTTAGAAAGCACCAACTTACTAGGCACGCTAAATACTGATTACGCCATTTTGGAAGTGGATGAAAATATTGTACCAAGAGTATTAAAGCCACTCCAGCCGCGAATTATTCTCTGTTTAAACTTGTTCCGCGACCAGCTTGATAGGTACGGCGAAGTAGATACAATTAGTAAACGTTGGACAAAAGTTATTTCTACCCTACCAACAGAAACGGTGGTAATTCCTAATGCTGATGACCCAACTTTATCTAACCTTGGTCAGCAGTTACCGCAACGAGTGTTATTCTTTGGCTTAAATGAACCAGAACACTATCTAGAAGCTATTCCTCACGCTGTTGATTCTATCTATTGCCCCAAATGTGGACATTCTCTAGATTACAAGGGTGTCTATTTGTCTCATTTGGGAGATTTCACTTGTCCCAAGTGTGGTTTCACTAAAAGTAAACCGACTCTAGAAAGTAGTGAATGGTCACAAATTCTGGTTGGTTTGTACAACAAATATAATACTTTAGCTGCTGCTACTGCGGCTATTGAGCTAGGAGTTGATGAAGTAACGATCAGAGACACTATTAACAACTTCCAAGCTGCCTTTGGTCGTGCAGAAGATTTAGTAATTAACGGTAAACGAGTGCGAATATTGTTATCAAAAAATCCCGTAGGGACGAATGAAACCATTCGCGTAGTAACTCAAAGCACAGATAAAACTACACTGCTGGTATTGAACGATCGCACACCCGATGGCACTGATGTATCCTGGATTTGGGACGTAGATACCGAGAAATTAGTTGAACGCGGCGGGACTTTAGTAGTGAGTGGCGATCGCGTCTACGATATGGCACTACGTCTACGTTACAGCCAAAAGTCCCTTGAGAGTAACTTAAATTTAATTGTGGAAGAAGATTTGCGACAAGCGATCGCAACTGCATTAGAACATACACCAGAGAATGAAACTCTGCATATTCTGCCCACCTACTCAGCCATGCTAGAAGTGCGAGAAGTTCTTACTGGGCGAAAAATTCTTTAAATTTGTCATTTGTCATTCGTCAGTAGTTATTCTCGTCCCAATTCCCCATTCCCAATTCCCCTTTCCCCTTTCCCAAAATTTATGAGTTCTCAAAATTTGGAATTAACAATAGGTTGGCTTTATCCGACGCTGATGAGTACCTATGGCGATCGCGGTAATGTAATTACTATAGAACGTCGCGCCGAGTGGCGGGGATACGATGTTAAAGTATTACCTCTAGATCAAAATGCCACAGCCGCAGATATTAAAACTGTAGATGTCATAGTTGGTGGTGGCGCACAAGATCGTCAGCAAGAAATTGTCATGCGTGATTTGCAAGGTGCGAAAGCTGATGCAATGCGCGAAAAAATCGAAAATGGAACACCGGGAGTATTTACCTGTGGTTCCCCCCAATTACTGGGACATTATTATGAACCAGGCTTAGGACAACGGATTGATGGTTTGGGAATACTCGATTTAGTCTCGGTTCATCCTGGTGAAAATACTAAGCGCTGTATTGGTAACTTGGTAATTGAAGTGACAGCTTCACGCCTAGCACAAGATTTAAAAGAGATGACTGGTACTACACCGTATTTGGTAGGCTTTGAAAATCACGGCGGACGTACCAAACTGGGAAAAGTGGAAGCTTTAGGGCGCGTGGTGTACGGTTTGGGAAATAATGGTGAAGATGGGACAGAAGGAGCATTTTATCAGAATGCGATCGCTACTTATTCCCACGGCCCTTTGTTACCGAAAAATCCCTTTGTCGCCGATTGGTTAATTCAAACAGCATTGCGGCTAAAGTATCAGCAGGAAATTACCTTAAAACCTTTTGACGATAGCCTCGCTGCACAAGCAAGAGAAGCGATGTTTAAGCGGTTGAAAGTCAGTTTACCAGGTGCTGCGGCAGCGAAAGTTTAACCTCAGTTCGCTGATTAAGCCTCTCTCCGTGTCGGGGCAGGGTGTACACACAAGTCCTTCTCACCCCCTCTAACCCTCCCCTTGTAAAGTCTACGGTGTACACACATCTCTATACAAAACCAAAATTGTGTAGATCCTCCTAAATACTCCTTAAAAAGGAGGACTTTGAGAGGTTTTTGCCCCCCTTTTTAAGGGGGGTTGGGGGGATCAAAAGGCTCTGGGGCAACTCTAGAAGACTTGTGTGTACACCGTAGCCTTGTAAAGTGGAGGGTTAGGGTGGGGTAAAACGCTTGTAGGATAAGCGTTAGAACTTAAGTTGAATTTACGATCGCAGGATAATCAGGAAAACTCCGTCGCCGAGTATTTGAACCGGATGAATCCACCTTTGAACTCCGTTCACGAGTATTAAAGGCTCATTCATAAGCCTTTAATACTCGTAAACCATTATAAAAATTCATCAAATAAGGCAAAAGTAAAAAGCAAAAGAAATATTAAATTCATCTTGAATTTTTACTTTTTAATTTTTAATTCTTCAAGTGCGTCCGGTGAGGTTGGCAACTACAACTGCTAACTCGGCGGGATTTACTGGCTTGGGGACGTGGAGTTGAAAGCCTGCTAACAACGCTTGCGTGCGATCTTCTGCCCTAGCATAGGCTGTCAGCGCTACTGCTGGAATCCGCCCTCCTTGATCTGTTGGTAGCGCCCTCACTTGACGAATTAGTGCGTAGCCATCTTGTTGTGGCATACCGATATCGCTCACCATTATATGGGGGTGAAATTGTTGCAAAGCAAGCAGAGCTTCACAAGCAGATGCTGCTGCTATGACTTGCGCCCCATACAGTCCCAGAATGGTGGTGAGTAAATGACGCGCTTCTGCCTCATCATCGACAATTAGCACTCGCAAGTCATCTAATCTTGGCAGGTAATTATTAGCCTCTGGGACATCCACCAGAGATGAAGGCAGCTCTGCTGTATTAGCCTCTACATAAACGGCTTTCATCGGCAGATTGACAATGAATGTCGCTCCCTGTCCAATTCCTAGACTTTCAACAGAGACTGTGCCACCGTGTAATTCTACCAAGTGACGGACGATCGCTAACCCTAATCCTAGTCCGCCATGCGATCGCGTGCTGGAACTGTCAGCTTGACAAAAGCGTTCAAATACATGGGGGAGGAATTCGGCAGCAATTCCCGCTCCCGTATCGCTTACCCGAATTTGCACGGAAGATTCGATCCGCTCTAATTGCACATCAACTCTTCCACCCTTGGGTGTAAACTTGACGGCGTTGGAGAGCAAGTTCCACACAACCTGTTGCAAGCGGTTGGTATCACCCACAACTACCCCAACTTCAGGATCGAATCTACACTTGATGTTAATCTCTTTAGCCTCAGCTGCTGGGCGTACAGTATCGATTGCCGCCTCTACAAGTGGTACAAGTTTTATCCGATGGATACTGAGATGAAGTGTGCCTCTAATAATCCGTGACACATCTAGGACATCTTCGATTAGTTGCGTCAGGGATTTAGTGTTACGCTCAATTGTTTCTAGCGCCCGCGCAGTAGTAGCCTCATCAAACTTGCGATTTCTCAGTAGCTGCGTCCAACCCAATATGGCGTTTAAGGGTGTGCGGAGTTCGTGGGAGAGGGTGGCGAGAAACTCATCCTTCATCCGATTTGCTGCTTCTGCATCGGCGCGTGCTGCTTTTTCGCGCTCAAGCAGTTGTTCGCGTTCTTGCTCTGCTTGCTTGCGATCGGTAATATCGAGCATAAACCCATGTAGTAGCTGTGGCCCATTCTCATCCCGCACAACATTAACAATGTCATACAGCCACACAACTCTGCCATCAGCAGCCAACATTCTGTATTCAAATTCGTAATTATTTAGTGACAGCGAAGATTCTTGGCAATACTGAATAGCCCACTCGCAATCTTCTGGATGCATGTGTTTTTGCCAGAAATCATCGATGTACCAGTCTGATAATGGATAGCCAAGAATCTCAACGGTTTGCGGCCCTACATAAGTAAAATTTCCAGTAGTGGCATTCACCTCCCAAGGAATTATGCGGACTTTTTCGGTGAGCGTCTTTAACCGTTTCTCGCTCTGTTTTAGAGCGAATTCTGCTAACTTGTGAAGTGTAATATCTGTGATTAGGGCAACAAATCCTTCAACTTTTCCTTGCTCACTAAACTGGGGAACGTAACTTACATTTATGTAATGGTTTGTGCCATCTTTATGAGGTAATTGGGTTTCATAAGTGACTTCCTCTCCAGAAAGTACTGCTTCTACATAAGGAAGAATTGACTGATAAACCGACTCTCCCAGAATTTCTCTAATGTGTTTACCATAAATTTCGGAAGCGGGAAGCCCAAACCAGTCTTCATATCCCTTGTTATTAAAGCGATAACGCTGCTGGGAATCGACATAAGAAATCTGGACGGGCACAGCATTTGTAATTAGCCGCAGTTGATCTTCTCGTTGACACAGTGCTGCTTCTGCTCGTTTGCGTTCTGTGATATCGCGTTGAGTTCCCCACGCTCTGACTAAAAACCCATTTTCGACAATTCCCACTAGATTATTCAAAAAATATTTGGAATTACCTTGCTTATCTATTTCGTGAGACTCTGCATCGATTAATCGGTAGTTAGAACGGATAAAATTACGCAGGTATGCAATATTATGTGGATCGGAGGCAATGAGAAAATCTCCTAGTCTGGCGTTGATAATTTCTTCGGCACGAGAACAGCCATACATCTGTGCCATCACATTGTTGCATTCGGCTAAGTAAACATATTGGTAAAAATGTTGAATTTGCTCATCTTCTGGACAGTCCACCGAAATTGGTACTTCTAGTTCAATGCACCAAATACCTTCTGAACTCTGCTCTAAAAAAGCGCGGTAGCGTTCTTCGCTTTGGCATAGGGCAAGCTCTACCTGTTTGCGTTCGCTTAAATCAAGGACAAAAGAGATAATATCGTTAGAATTATTTTCTAACAAAGTAGAACCTAACAGGATGGGAACGCGAGTGTTATCTTTGCGGATGTATTCATTCTCAAAAGGCTGACATACTCCTTTGGCTTTGAGTTCTGCGATCGCACTGTTGTTTGTTTCAATATATTTTGGTGAGATCATGTCGCGCCATCGAACCCGCCCGGCAAGTAAATCTTCTTGCGAATAACCTACCATTCGTAAAAAAGCATCATTAGCTTCTGCGATCGCCCCATCCATATTGGCTACAATTACCCCAATAATGTTGGACTCTACCAACCTTCTAAACTTTGCCTCGCTCACTTTTAACTTCTGCAAACTCATTTGAAGATGTTGTTTGGCAGTGCGTAACTCTGAGTTTAGCAAGGTGATGAATGTTGTCACCAGGACAAACAAGCCTAACCGTCTTATGTTGTCTAGACTCGCAACCGAGAGCGAAAACACTGGCTCTAAGAAAAAATAGCTAACAGTTAAAGTAGACAAAGCAGTAGCCAGCAATCCTGCTTCCATACCACCATACCAAGCACTAACCGCTACGGCAGCAAAAAACAGCAGGAAAATAGTTGGTTTCAGTAGTGGCTGTAGCAATAGTGTTAGTAGCAATGCGCTACCAACAGCCAATAGTGCAACAGCATAGGGCGCTAGAAGGGAACGTGTTCCTTTCAATGTGGCTTCTCCTTTTATGCAGCTAGCTAAAGGATTATTCCCAAAATCAGCTAGAGAATGCGATGCGTTAGCCAGTCTGCGTTCGCTTCTAGCGTCTCGTAGAGAGCGTCACAGCCCGTCGTAGACATCGCTCAATATTTATTATGCATCGAAATAATACACATTAAAGCAGTTATTTGCTGTGAATCTATCTAAAGGATTAAAGCTTAGTTTTAGCAGAGGTTAAATAGCTAAGATTTATCGCTCTAATTATATATTTTATATTTCTCTATATCCGTCAAATAGCATAGCTTTAATTAATTTTTAAAATTAACTTCTTTTAGGATATAAGTCATCATTTCTCCTTTGCCTTTAACCTGAATTAAACCTCGTTTATCGAATAAGTATTTATCTTTTAAAAGCTGATAAGTTGCTTCACAGACCTGGATACTATCGGCTATTCCATGTGATTCCATTCTACTAGCAGTATTTACTGTATCTCCCCAGAGATCGTAAGCAAACTTTTTCAGACCAATCACTCCCGCTACAACGGGCCCTGTACTAATGCCAATACGGATGCTAAATAATTGATTATTTTCTGCATTAAAGATAGCTATAGAATTTTGCATATCCAACGCCATATTAGCTATTGCTGAAGCATGATCGTTAGACTGATTTGGCAATCCGGCAACAGCCATATATGCGTCGCCAATAGTCTTGATTTTCTCTACTCCGTGAAGTTCTGCTAATTGGTCAAACAAACAGAATATTGTATTTAATAACTCAACTAATTCCGTAGGAGATGTACGAGCTGAAAGCTCTGTAAAACCAACAATATCGGCAAATAATACCGTAACTTCCATAAAACTATCAGCAATAGTTGTAGGCTGTTGTTTTAATTGTTCTGCAATCATCCCTGGCAAAATATTTAGTAGCAGCCGTTCCGATTTTTGCTGCGCCAGTTCCATTGCTTTACGCGCATAAAATTCTTTTTTTCGCAAGCGTTCGTATAAAAATACAGAAAATACACAAATTATGCAAGTCCAAAAAAAGTATAATCCTTGTTCAGCATAAAAAGCTGATGGATTCTTCAATATAGGATTATATAAGAAATATAAGGTTAAATAGCAAATTATTGTTCCAAATTGAGATATTAAATGCATCCACCATTGAACTGGTATAATTGTAGCCTGAGTGAGAAACATCAGAGTCCAAATATTGCTTCTAGGTTCCAGATTATTAAACAATAAAGCTATATCAATTTGGACAACACAAGTTACAGCCCAGCATAAACTCAAAAAAATTAAATCAGGATGGCGACGACCGATAGGAGTTTTACATAAACCCCAACAAATAAGAGTGAATAATTCTACGACAATCCCAATTTTAAAGGCGTATATCTTGGCTTCTAGATATGAATTTTCCCAAAGGGAAAAAGCGATTAAAGTCAAGCCAACTACTAGCATAATTTGCGCCTGCAATTGTAGCCGTTTCAGTAGAAAGCTCTGTCGCTGTTCTTTGTAGGATTCGGCAAGGTTATTGTTGGTTTGCCGATTGGACATTCCGTGACTAATGAGCGCATCTAGTTGGGTTTTATCTGAGTTACTTGGATGAATCATGCACTTTTTGCGTTATTAGTAATCAAGGGACTAGGGAGTAAAGAAGGGAATAGGGTACAGGTTACAGGGTACAGATTATTCCCTATCACCTGTCACCTGTAACCTAATCCCTATGCCCAATTCCCAATACCCAATTCCCATAAATGGCTCGTACCCCTACACTAAATTTTGATCGTGGCACATTAATTTTGCATCCACCACCACGCGGCAAAGGTTGGATGGATTATGCTACGTGGGATGATAGAGTTGAAAAATTCCGCATTCCAGCAATTAGATACCGATCGCTAGTAGAAGCACTACAAGCGGAAGATGTGAATTTTATCGATGAGGCCAAGCAATTTTATCCTGTAGATTTGGTTCCGACTTTGGAAATGGAACCCTATCCACACCAGACTGAGGCGTTAGCGGCTTGGAAACTGGCGGGTAGGCAGGGAGTAGTTGTGCTTCCCACGGCGGCGGGAAAGACTTATTTAGCACAAATGGCGATGCAATCAACGCCGCGCACGACGCTGATTGTGGTGCCAACTCTAGATTTAATGCATCAGTGGTATGCACATTTGGTAGCAGCTTTCCCCGATGCTGAGGTGGGATTGCTGGGAGGTGGTTCGCGGGATAGAACAGCTATCTTAGTTGCAACTTATGATAGTGCCGCAATTCACGCCGAAACCTTGGGGAACCAATATGCGCTGATTGTTTTTGACGAATGTCACCATTTACCGACAGATTTTAATCGGGTTATCGCTGAATATGCGATCGCACCTTATCGTCTGGGACTCTCTGCTACACCAGAACGCACTGATGGTAAACACGCTGATTTAAATATTCTGATTGGTGAAGAAGTATATCGCAAACGCGCCGAAGATTTGGCGGGTCAGGCGTTAGCAGAACATGAAATTGTCCAAATTAAAGTAAAGTTATCGCAACTTGAGCGAGAAAGATACAATCAACTCATTCAAACCCGCAACGACTTTTTGAAGCAATCAAAGATTTCTTTGGGGAGTCTACAAGGTTGGCAAATGTTCGTGCAAATGAGTGCTAGATCGCAATCTGGACCTGACTTTTCCCGTTAAGTCTTGAAAGGCTTACTAATAAAGGATTTAAGAAACAGCACCGCAAATACGGTAAAGTAATTGCAATCGAGTGCTAAAGGTGACAAGCAATGCTGGACTGGTGGGAGAAG
>NZ_JADEXT010000054.1:0-40812 GCF_015206985.1 Nostoc sp. LEGE 12447
TTCTTTAGTGTCGGCTGGGAGTTCTGCGCCTTGAATTAAAGCTTCTAATTGTGCCAGTAACTTGACAACATCCTCTTTAGTGAGCGATTCAGTGGCATCTGCACCAACTTGATTTTGTTGCGTTACTTGATTCCCATCACCCAGGACAGCCTGATTATTGTCCCCTTGCACTGCGCGGTTGTTATCACCTTGAACGTTGTTGACGTTGCCGCCTACAGAACCACCAACTGAAAATCCACCGGGGTTGTTTGTCATACTTCCTACCTCTTGTATTTGAGTATTTGAATAAATACTAGGGCGGTATAGTGCTGTTACCACCATATTTTTCAAATCGGTAATTATGTTATCTTTCTCAGCTATTAACTTTTGGACTTCTTGCTCTGCCAAAGCTTTTAGCTGATTATAAGTATCAAAATATTCTTTACTCAATTCAGACTTATCAGCCGTAGATGCGGTTTTTGCACGAAGCAGAAACTTATTTTGTCCCCGTTTCTCCATTGCCACAATTTCTAATTCAGCATCAGGGTGATTCTCTGCTAATTGTTTAAAGGAAATTGCGATCGCTCTTGGGTCAACCCCTTGGTTATGGTACAGGTCGAGGGTGTCAAAAATTGGTTTAATGAAATCACCGAACTCCCCATCTGCGAACACTTCTTTATTGTTATCAGGTTTACGAAGTGGATCAGGGTTCTCTTTTGTAGGGAGTCGCATATAAACGTATTCACACCGCACCCCATCAAATTTGGTGTCGGTGGTAATGCCCCAGTCTTGAATGTATGTCCCGGTGAGAGTAGCGCCTGTTAAATCAGTTCCATTAAGTTGTGCCTGTACTAGCTTCGCTCTGGATAAATCTGCATCTTTTAAATTCGCTTGGCTCAAGTCTGCACCAATAAAGCTGGCATCTACTAAATTGGCTCCTTGAAAATTTACTCCTCGCAAGTCGTCACGGTCAAAATTCTTGTCTTGTCCTTGTCCTGTCACTAAAACTTGACGCAATTGTGTTTTTTGCAGGTAAGTTGTTCCAGGGCGAACAAGGTCAAGTTTCTTAGTTTTGCTGAAGCAGGTACGAGTCAAGTTAGCTTTTCTTAAATCTGTACTTTTAAGTGTGGCGGCTGTGAAATTGGCATCAGTTAAGTTGGCATTGCGAAAGCTTGTACCACCGAAAGCTACAAAAGCAACAGTAATGTTCCGAATCAAAGAGTATTTCTTATCTCCCTTCATTGTTCTCCAAGCCATGTAAGCACTAAGTAAGGCTCCGGCTACGGCGAAGGCTCCGGCTCCGGCTCTGGCTCCGGTGAAGGCTACGGCGAAGGCTCCGGCTACGGCGAAGGTTCCGGCGAAGATTCCGGCTCCGGCTACGGCGAAGGCTACGGCGAAGGCTACGGCGAAGGCTACGGTTCCGGCGAAGATTCCGGCTCCGGCTACGGCGAAGGTTCCGGCTCCGGCTATGCCGAAGGCTTCGGCTACGGCGAAGGCTCCGGTTCCGGCTCCGGCTACGGCGAAGGTTCCGGCTCCGGCTGAGTTAAATCCTTGGCGAAGGATGATTAAAAAGACAAGAATGACTACTATTAAGGCAGTCCAGACCATAACCTTATCTTCTAGACTTGAACTGTTAAATCTTGAACTGTTAAATGTAAAAGCCACTATCACTTCAACCAAAACTGAGAAAAATCCAGAAACTCCAGACAGCAACCACGAAACACAGACTAAAAAAATAGCCCAACGCTTTTGCAACCCAGCAGTAGCATGACTAAAGTTTGCGTTCCTCAGATTCGCTCCTGTAAAATCTGCGCTACGAATATCCGCATAGCTAAAGTTTGCACCCTCAAGATTTTGACCTTTGAAAGAACGACCTCTGAGATTATGACCGGACAAGTCCTGGGGCATGGCTGCGTACTGTATACAAATTTCTTTTTGGATACAGATATATTATGAACAATTCCAGAATTTTAATGCTTTAAGTTGATTTTCTATTTCTAGCGTCAAAATTCACTCGGAAATTGCAAGTTATAAACACTTGGCTACGACGGGAGCGAACGCGGACTTTCGGCAAGAGGTAGACGAGAGATTGGGGGAAGAGAGCCTTCTTCAGCAGTCTGGCTCAAGCCACCAACAGAAAACCCCGGTGATGAACCGAGGGCTAATGTCTACTGTCTTAACTTTGTCTAGATGTCTGTCTTGTCTGTCCATTGCTGCATAAGGATTCTGTCTAATCCTGTCCGTTCTGTCCGTCTGTCTGATTTTCAGTGATTTCGATAGTCGTAGCATCTAGCCAGATGGCCAGACTGTTTTCAACTAACTCGTTAAACAATCGCTTCAATTCCTCCGAACTGAACCGTTGAGCCTTGGCTTTAAAGTTGGGCTGTATCTCAATAATGACTGCCGATGTTCGGGAAGTGCGCTCTGGGCGTGTTGCAGCAACGATTGGGCTAGTTAGGGATATAGAGATTTTGTACAAAAATAAACCCCACCAATATCCAACTTAATCCTTTCGCTATCCTCACCAATACATCATTCATTCACAATCAAGTTATAGTCTATATAACCAAGCATCGCCCCTCTTTTTATCGCCTCATAACTGTTCTTGACGTGCCATTTACTGTACAAATCGCTGGCGTAATGTTTGACTGTACTAACAGAGAGAAACATTTCTTTGGCAATCTGTTCAAAACCTAAACCCTGAGCCAGTAAACGCAGGACTTGTATTTGTCGTTCGGTGGGAGAGTCAAGCAAGTTTTTGTCAACGGAGTTGGGGTCAATATATCTATTTTTATCAAGGCTTTTTAACAGTTTTTTAGCCAGCTTCGGGTCAAGCAGGCATTCATCAGAGTAAGCTCTTTTGATGGCTAGTTCAATCAATTCTATATCAGCACTTTTGAGCATATAAGAATCAGCCCCATGACGAAAAGCTGACTTAATAAAGTCGGAATGAGTCTGATTAGTAAAAATCACCACTTTACTATTAGTTTTCCTTTTGATTGAGCTAGTCAGTTCTAAACCACTCATGTCGGGTAAGAGTAAATCAACTAACACAACATCAGGGTTGGTCTGTTCAATTAACTGAAAACCCAGCTTTCCACTGGTGGCATCACCAGTAACTTCTATATCTGGAGATTGTTCAATAGCACCTTTGATGCCCAAGAGTGTGAATGTTTCTGGTTCAACAATTACTATTTTCAGCATGATTTGATTAATCCTCTAATAATAAATGGCTGTTTATTCGGTTATTTCTTATTGGTGTCTAGCAGACACGTACTAGACACTTGGTGTCTGGGTCGTGTCTGGCGGTGTCTTTGCTGTATAAGGGTTTTGAGCTTTGGTGTCTGTGGTGTCCGGTGTCCAGTGTCCGCGAAAAAAGGGCGTTTTTGGGGCGAGACACTAGACACCGATGGCAGTCAAATTTGATTAAGCTTGATAACACCCTCGGCTATCCAGTCCGCCAATCCTGTCCCCACAATTTCATACATCCAGCCCTTGATTTGCTCTACAGTGAATCTCTCACCGTTCACTTTAAAGTTGCCCTTGAACTCTCTTACATCAGCTTCTATTCGCTCAGTTCTGGTGAGATATTCATACAGCTTTTGCGCCATTGGTGATAATTTATTAGGTTCATCTTGGGTGTCACCTGCTTTGTTACCAAGATTGAATTCCAGTTCATAAATGCGCTCTAAAGTAGCTTTATCGATGGTTGGCGGTTCATTACTGGTCACAGGTCTATCAAGCCTAAAATCAATTCGCTTCTGGTCTAACTTGGGCAGTTCAATATCAATCCATTGCCCATGCCCAGGTAGCTTAATCTTGCCCTGACCGCTAGCTTTAGCTTCTGTCGTGATTGGGTCAATAGTTGCGATTAGTTCTACTTCTAACAGTGCCGCATCCCGAAGTTTTGATAACCCTTTGGCTTTAGCTAAGATTTCCATTGTGCGGTCGTGAGCTACGAACAAAGGAATCATTAATTGTTTACGAGATTCTGTCATGGCACAGCGAAACCATTTACCAATAAAATCAGGGTCGGGCTTCCATTTTTCATCCTCACAATCGTCTGGCATTGGCTCAACAATGTTATCTGTCCATGTCGTAAATTCTTCACAGATAACTGATAGCATCTTGCCCGATGCTCTTAGGTTCTCCGTCCATTGTTCTTCAGTCATGCCGCTCTTGCGGTAATCTTCATAGCGCTGGCGCATTTCATCCATGTACCATTGCATGAATTCGGCTATTTCTTTGTAGCCGGTAATCAGCCGCACACCTCGCCATTCGACAATAGTGCCGTGCGGGTCAAGCGCTACGATGTTCCATCCGGCTTGTACTTTCTTCCAAATAATCTCTCTAGTAGTCCACGACTTACCCGCACCCATACCACCAAATATCAAAGTGGGGTAGCCGATGGTGTTGTTGATCCAGCGATATTTGTCACCAGGAGCGATTGCTTGGTTGTCTGCCCCAGTAACCTTGTCGTTGGGGTCAATCGTCCCTTGTAAAGTCTGACTCCCTTGCAAATAGGGCGTTTTCATCTCTCGCAGTTGCTTAATGTAATCTGCCTTCTGTTGCTCGGTCATCCCAGCCGTCTGCGCCTCAAAAATGGCATCAGTTGCCTCCATTTGGGTAACTTCAATTTCCGTGTGGGCGTAAATCTCGGCTTTTTGGATATCAACAGTGCGATCGTTGGCGATTAGATCCAAGTCAGCTTGTAGTTGAACTTCTGCGATCGCAACGTCTCGGTAACTCTCTAGTAGCTCGGAACGTGCGGCCATCTCTGCCTTTGCTGCATCCCGTTTTTGGGCGATGTCTTCAAAAACTGCTCTCTGCTTCTCCTCATCTTGACAATGGCGGAGCATCCACCCCGCAAGAGCAAACCCCAGGAATCCCCCAAACGCCCAAAACGGTTTGTATGGGTTAGTCGCTTTCACCAGTCCGTTTACCCCCATAACTGGGTTACGCACAATCTGAGTGGGCATTCCTTCTAGCTTCCACTGTGACCAATAAAAGGGGGTCATGCGAAATGGTCTGTTATTCTTGTCCTGACACACCAATGTTTTCTTTGGAGTTTTGACACAGAAATAAATTCTGTCGCTACTTGTTCCCTGCCACGCCATCGCCGCCGAGCTAATTCCCACAGTTAAACTAAGCCCAATTGCGACAGCTTTCTTGTCCATCGGCAACTGTCCGAACCACTTCATCAAACCCGATTGTTGCGACTCGGATAACTGTTTATGTTTGTCGGTTAAATAATTCATTTACCTCTTTTACCACCAAATAGAAAAAACATTAATATCGCTAGAAATATGCCCACTCCTGCACCATCCATCCAACTTGAAGATTCAGCAGTTTTTGGCTTATAAACCGACTCAATTGAAGTATTAGCAGTAATAGTAGAAGTTCTCGCTTCATTCCACTCACCCAACGGGTCGGAAAGCGCACACAATAACGCCAGTGATGCACTGCAACCAGTCATTAAATTAGTGACGAAATTATTGAACCCTTCACCTGTTGCAGTGGCAGTAAAATACAGGTGTGCAGTCCCCACAGCTAAGAACATTCCAACTGGGTGAACTTGCAATAGGTGAAAGGTGAAAATCACTGCCGAATTTAAGCAACTGCCAGCGACAATCTCACAGGCATTACCAGCACGTCTAAATGTCCGACCTCGGTTATTTTCTGGTAATGGTTGTGGCTGTTCTGGTTGTTGATGCTGATGTTGTTGTTGTGATTTCTGTGCCAGCCCTTCATGCAAAAAAGGGCTGACGCTATGAGGATCTTCATTTCGTTTCCTTACTAGCATCAGCCTGTGTCCTTTCAACTAATAGTTATCGGTCGCCTAACTTCTGCCACAAGTTACCTAACATCGCACCCCAACCGCGAACTGTTCCTGTTGCGGAAACACTTGATGCTGGTGCAGAAGTTTGGCTAGTAACTGGTATCACTTCTTGGGGTGTTTGATTTGGCTCCAGCGCCCGTGACCCATACCTCGCACGGGCTAAAAGTTGTTGGCGTTTCTCTCTTAATCCTGTAGTAATTGCTTGCCTTTCAGCTTGCACAACTTGCTTATTTTCTATGCTGCTGATTTTGTTTTCATGCCGCCAAAGTTCAGCTTGTAAATCTTGATGCAATTGGGCTGCAACTTCAGTTAAAGCGTGTTTACGTTTCTGGTCAATTCGCAACAAGTCGGCTCTATCTTGGGCATCTATTTTACTCAACTCTGAGTCAAATTCAGCGTTAAGTTTACGGATTTTACCAATTGCACCCGCAACATGAGAGCCGTATTGTTTACGAAGTTCAGTCCAAGTTACCTGACCTTTTGTTAGCTTCTCCATCGCCTCAAAGACCACCTTGGCGTTGTCCAAAAATGGCTCTAATCTGTCAGATAATTCTTGGGCATTATTCGCATAGTCGGCAAACTGTTCGAGCTTATTTATATCCGAAAGATAGCCCAGAATATCAGACTCAAATCCTCCCCATGCTTGTGCTTTTTCATCAATGTGTGAACTATGACCAACTACCGGATTACGTATTGCAAAGTCCATTGCGTTATTCTCCTAATAAGGGATGTAGTCATAGTCGATATTGCTGGATGATTGGGGCAACTTATCCCAGTAACCCATCTCTTCAAATCGGCTATAAATTCTCGTTGCCAGTTGCCTTAAGGGGTCGTCAAAATCTTCAGAGATTAAATCAAATCTGTTCTCACCAAACGCCAAGATATTTGCAATGTCCGCGTCAATCCCATTGCCCAAAAATTGACCAAATGCAGCAGAGTATGGATGCTCATCAATGGTTTCATGAGTTGCTAAGAATTCCGTTCCTGTGAGGGGTAAGTAAAGGCTGCAAAGAAAACTATTTATTTCGCGCTTCGTAGCTGTTGGGTTAAGAGCCTTAAATTGCTGGAGTTTCAAAGCATTATCAGTGAAAGAACAGCGTCCCCAATCGTTGGGATTTCTATAATCGAGTGCCATGCTGCTAAAATCCTTGTAACGATGTGTACTTGATGCACTTTCGAGTGGGGCGATTGCACTTACTTTGCTCGGTCAGGGCAATCGCTTCATCATCAGTTCTCACGAAATTCAACAAGTTCAAAAACCTCTCTCTGCACTTGGTTTTGGCTTAGTTCTTTTCTTCTGCCTTTCGAGTCATTGAAAATGAAAGGTGCATTGACTCGACAATTAGACTGGTGGCTGTAGCGCAGTTGTTGACCACGGAATTGGTACAGATGATTACGCTGTAAGGCTGTCGTTGAAAGCATAAGCTTGTCCCTAAACTTGGGAATAGAACTCGATATTTAGGATTGCTTCGTGAATCTCCATCAAGGCTTGGACAGCATCACCTATCTTTAAGTCATTCGATGTACTGAACTTTTCGGAGGCTTCAATTTGCTTGTAATTTGGAGATGCTTGCACAAACCTAAGAATCTGTTCGCAACCCAGGATAATGGTCATGATTTCGGTTGTTGTTAGCGATGGTTGTGTCTTTTGGGTGTCTTGGTGGCTCATGACTTGTTTCTCCTCCTTTGGGTTTTAACTGGTGTGGGTTGGGGTTCTGGGTCAGTGCTTGGGGCTTTTGGTTGAGCAGGCTTTTGCAGTACATAGCTGATTGCACCTCCACCCCCGATAGCTGCGGCAATGGTGAACATATTGTTTCTGCCAAACTGCTGGACTCCGAAATAGCCAAGGGCTAACGCTGCTGCTGTTGCTCCAATGCCTAAAACCGTGTTTCTAAATCTGGATTTGGTCATGCTGCCCCCTTGAAATTAGTGACCATTGCGCTAAGTGCTGATTTATTGGGCTGTGTAGATTGCACTGTTTCGGGTTTTGGTGATGCTTGCACATTGCCGTGTTGAAAAATCAGCTTCTCTACACCTGCTGATAATGCCTGTGTCGGTGCATCTTGGGGTAAATCAAAAATCTTGCACAATTCAATTACTGCTAGGTAGGAGATGGTTATACGCCGAGATTCGTAATTCATTGATTAGGCTACCTTTGATATTTGAGTTAATAGTTTCAACCCCAAGGCATTGATAAATTGGGGATTGTTCAAGACCACAAAGCCTAAACCGGCTAAGTTTTGATCCACCACTGGCAGCGAAACACCCCCACCCCAGGCGACAAGGTATTTAGCGCGGTCTAGATAATTGCCAGCAGTCACAAAGTTGGCGAATTTCTCAATCCTGTTACTCCACCACTCATCTAGACACTGGCTGTACTCGGTTTCAAACTTCTTGCCCGTGAGGTGGTTGCCGCCGTATGTGAAAGTGGCTTCGATAATTCCCTGGTTCACCAAGCTGGGCGAGTGCTTTACATCCTTGGACAGCAGACTTACTCGGTCGTTTCGCTTGTCGAGAGCTTCTGCAATCATGCTGTGCAGTTCACCTGCTCCACCTTCAATCAGGTGACGGTCTATGACTGCACCGCTACCGTTGAACACGGTTACAAGCCAAGTTGATGAACCGATATCGAGTGCGATCGCTAATTCTGAGGGGTCAAGTACCAGGGATGCTTCACCAAATAAGCAGTGAGCGATGCTTCCGAATCCTTCGGGATAAATGCCTGTGACTATGATTTCAACTGTCTTGGTAACAATGGAACGGGTTACAGGGTGCAGATGTTCAAAGGTGTGAGTCCCTTCGACTCGGCGTTTAATCTCTTGGCCCCAGCGTTCGGGGTTGTGGTTGCTCAAACTAATCGAAAGTTTGACCCTATCGGGAATATTCAGAACTGATAAGTCTGCAAGGATGCTTTCTAGTGCCAGTTCTGCTTTTTTCGCTTTGTCCTCGTGTAACAGGGTGTGGTCACTTTGAGCGATCGCTGCACTGCCCCAAAAGAATTGAACATCTTTTAAGTCCAGGCGAGAACCTTCTACATACCGCACCCAGCAGCCATCTTTTGAGATGGTTTCGTGGTGCATGATATTGCGGTTGCGAACAAGTGAGTATACGGCTGGCATCATGATCGAAAAATCACCGATGATTGCCTTGCCGTACCCTGCACCTGAATCTTTTCCGGCGATAAGGTCAGTTAGCCCAGATTTGGCTAACAAGTCTGCTTGAACGAGCCAATTTTTGGCATTGGAATATATAGCTGTCATGGTTCAGATGATTGTTAAAGTCTTGTTTTTTCTGGCTTGGCGTTGATTTTTAGTCAAATCTAGACAAATCCAGATATCCAGTTAGGGGCTTGCCATCACTTCGCTTTCCGGCTTCTATCACCTCTGTTCTGCGTCGTTTTTTGGCTTGCTAATGTTATGCTAACGCAATATTGCGCTGTTGCAACAGCGTGTTAAATGATGTTTTGTTATTGCAACAGTAAAATGAAGCAATAAATCTTATGAGTAATGGCATGGGGAGACGTAATAATCCAGACTATTCACAAATAACCGCTTTAATATCAAAAGATATAGCTAAAAAGTTTCGCCTCTACTGCACGGATCAGGAAATTCAGATTACAGACGCGGTTGAAGAAGCAATTAAAGAGTATCTGAGTAAAAGAGGTGTCTCACTAACTTGATGTTGCAACATTGCGCTAAAATCGCTGTGAAGCTGAAAAGCGATCGCAGAACATAAACAGACTAATCAAAACAAACCAGTATGACGATGACTATATAAAACGTTTGATACTGCCTGCACTGGATAAAGAGTCTAATAAATGGCTATTAGTTCAGAAATGCAGTGTCAAGCATTAGTATCAGTACAGCCCGTATTAATTTCACATAATTAATTTTGATGCTGCCAATGTTAGCCGTGAAAGACCCACAAAGCGATTTTCAACTCCCCCTGCATAACGAAGCAGCATTAAAGTGGATTAGGGAGACGAAAAATTACTACTCCACTGTTGCTCTAGCAGTTGGTGGTACTGCGCTGGTATCTGGCAGCTTCATTAATCCGGCTGCCTGGGCTGCTTTTGCATTGGCTTACAAACCGTTGGTGATCATTCAAAAACTTGCACGGTTGGAAAAATTAACCGACCTACTTTTACAAGAGTTTAAAAGCCAGGGGATAGAAATCTTTCCATTTCCGGGAGGAGAGAAAAACCCTATTGACTTGTTTATTAGATTTCCACGAACAACTCACCTGTTTATCTCCATTCGTTCGATAGGAGATAGGGAGGTAGTCTACAACGAAGCCAGGGAAGCTTTACAACTCAGAAAGAAGGATAAGAATGGTTTGACAACCTGGAAACCTTGTCCACTACTTGAGTTGGCTGATTACGAAAAGTGGCTTAACAAAAACAGAGACTTGTTCGCAATGTCTTCTCGTGAAGCTACAAAAACGCCAACAGCAAAAGTTTTAGCCCTATGGCCTCCTACTAGAGCGGCTTCAAATCTCAATGAACATTTATATTCGTCCGTGGGAAGTATGAGAATTCTGGCTCTTAGGAGAAAAGGTACTATGTTTGTGATTCAAGAGGGGGAAGTAATCGAGTTTGTTAGGGCTTGGTTAGCCCAATACAAATAGGCTAAAAGTTGAAAACCCCTTCGTCCAGTGTGGACAACGGGGCTTTCAAAATTAATTCCATTGGAATTGGGGATTGGGTTTCGCAGCCTAATTAGTATCCCTAATAGTAATTTTATCTTACACGATCAGGTGTAAAGCCAATGTAATACTGGCTCACCAGATGTAAAGAGTGTTTCAAGAATTTTAGCAAAGCCTGATTTTTGAACGTTTGTACTAGAAAATTACTGCCACGGGATAGCTCCAATTCCTCCACTACATACACATACTGGAGGATTTGTAAAGTGTCAAAAAAACAGCTATTTCATACTGATACTACCAGCAAGCTGCTATTCGCAACTATTGCTAACGCTTGCCCCCACTGCGGTAAACCAGACTGGTGCTACTCAATCTTGTCTTTTACAGTCTGCGATCGCGATCGCTTTCATCAGCCTAACTATGCACTGGCTCAACCGAAACAATGGCCAACTTATGTATTAAGCAATTGTCAAAAATTAAATAATGTTCAAGGAGGTATCGCGTAATGGTTGCACAATTCTCCAATCAACAAGCACTCGCCTCCTTTGATATTCGCAATTTTGTAGACCAGTTAGAACCAGCCAGAGAGAAAAATAAATACATCTGCCCAGTTTGTGGCGGGAATGACTTATCTATTGTCCCAGAAACCGGGAAGTACAGATGCTTCAATAATTGTGAGTGTAAGGACATCAGAGAGGCGATTAAACCTTGGGCTGAAGTGGTGGCAGAAAGGGCAGGGGCTAATTACACTCCATCCCTAAACCGTTTGGCTGCGAAGCCCAAGAGAATCTTGCCCAAAAGTGCGCCAATTCCAGATGGTGAATTAGCACTGGTGATGTTGACCCAAGCGGCGACTGACATACCCCAAACTCAAAACATAACTTGCAAACTACCAAAGGGAATACCAGGGAATGCAACACAAACAATCTATCCTTACTCACAAACCCAATGGGTAATTCGCTATGAATGGGCGGATTACATCAAAGAGAAGGGAAAAGATAAATCTTTCCGCCAATGGCACAGGCTTCCAGATGGCACTCCAGAGATGAGAAAAGGGGATGAACCCTGGAAAGCTTACCGCATTGATGAAGCGATCGCCGCTAGTAAATTGATGCAGGGAACCCCGGCACTGCTCCAGCATGAAGGTGAGGGATGCGTAGAAGTTGGTCGGTCACATGGTCTTGCTGGGATTACGTTTCAGGGCAGTGGATGGGATAAAAAAACCATCACCCCAGAATATCAACTCCTGAAGGAATCAGGCATAGGATTAATTGTTTTTCTGCATGATGCCGATGACACTGGGCTGAAAAAACTCCAGACCTGCCAAGAGTGCGCCGCAGAGGTGGGAATCGCATTGATCGGAATTAACCCTCACGACATCTGCCCCGATTTACCATATAAGTCAAGTGACATCAAAGAAATCTTGGGGCAGATGGAAGTACCAGAGTTTATCCGCAAATTAGAGGAGCAGATTCACGCAGCAGTAGCGGAACGGCAAGAAATAGAAGCTAGTGTGTCCAGCGTCCAGGGCGATGAGACTGTAGGGACGAACTTCACCCAGCAAGCTTTTCATGCCTTATATACAGATAAGCACTGGATTACTATTGACGACGAACTTTATTTTCACACTGGAAGCTACTACAAATTATCTCCAGATTCCAAAGAAAAGAAACGCATTACTGATTTCTGCGATTCCTACTCAATTGAAGATGCAAATGGTAAAAAGACTTATCCCTATGCAACGCCAAATTGGGTTGGAAAGGTTCTTGAGTGGGCGAAACTACGAACAGGAATTGACCCAGAATTAGTTAACCCTCCCGGAACAAACTGTACTAATGGAGTCCTGAAAATTCTTTGGGATAAAAAAGATTTCACTATTGAACTAAAACCACACACACCAGAGGATTATTACACTTATAAGCCATTAGTTGCATACGACCCTGACGCAGATGATACCTATTGTGAGCAATTATTATCATGTTTGGATAAGCCACAACAAGAGATATTTATAAGGATTGTAGCCGCATCACTTGACTTAGAAACTGTTAGAAAATTCAAGGGTAGGCAGGTAAGAGCATTATTAGCAGTTGGGCTAGGTTCTAACGGTAAAGATGCTTTACGTAGATGTTTGTCTGCTATTTATGGGGAAGAGAAAGCCTTTACATCGGTTCCCCTGACTGACTTCCAGCTATACGATGAAGGTAGAAAATTTAATTTACATCCATTAATGGGTAGTCGGGTTAACTGGGCATCAGAAAATGCCCAAACTTGTAGAATTGATAGAATTCAAAGTTTAAAGCTTTTCATCACTGGGGACAAATTACACTATGAACGCAAGGGGAAAGACCATACAGAATTTAACCCTAATGGAATAGGTATTTTTAATTTGAACGAAACCCCAGCTATTCAGGGTGTATTGAAAGCAATTGAAGATAGAATTGCCGTTTTGGAATTCAGAAAGACTTTTACCGAGAACCCAGACCCTAATAATCCAAACGAAATAAAGGCTGATTCTCGATTTGTTTATGACCTGGATTTTATTAAATCTAACGTTGCCCCAGCATTTCTAAATCGAATGATAAAAGGGCTGAGGGATTTAATGGAACAAGGCATAGATTATAGTTGCACTTCTGATGCTTTTCGCAACCTTCAGAAAGAGAACAATCATCTTTTTGAATTCATTGAATCCACAAACATAGGGTACGTGGAAGGTGGAGAAATAGCAGTAAACGCTCTGTGGTCGAGGTTGGAGCAGTGGTACATCCAGTCCGGGACATTAACTATGGACTCTGACGGCAACCGTAGGACATGGATAGACCAAGCCCGACCCAGCGACAAGAATGTTAAGGGAGCGAACCAAGTTTCCCCAAGATTTTTACAACTTTTCCCCAAGGCAGTCAAAGGCACTAGGTACTGCAACGTTGCGAAAAAAGACATTCCTATACTCAAAGGGATTGGAATTATCGAAGTTACCCGACCCAGTTTGACCGAAACCCGACCCAGTTACGACCCAGTTGCCGACCCAGAAACCCAGCTACAGCAAGCATCCCGACCCACCCGACCCACTTTTTCTAACTTTCAAGAAAGTAACACTGAAAAGGAAGATATGAAAATTCAATTGCCTTCTCCTCCAGTGCAAAATAGGGAGTATCCCCCCGTAACTGGGTCGGGTGGGTCGGAAGTCTTGCCCAGCAATGATTCTTGCCCCGGTGAGTGGGTCGTAACTGGGTCGGAAGTCTTAGCAACTGGGTCGGGTCAGCCAGAGGATGAGGAAGTTGAACTACTGGATGAGCCAATCTCGCTCTTTCAGTTTGAGAATGAAGGCGGCAACGTTGCAGGGTTTGTTGGTTGTCAAGTTGAAGTGCGATCGCTCGGTGTCAAATTCAAGTTTTCTGGTGAGATGGTTAGTTACGACCCCAGAAACGGAATTGTGACTGTGGCAACTGAGCAGGGCAACCGAGATGCGATTTTATGTGAGGCGTTTGTAATTGGCTGATTATAAGTGTTGGATAAGTTGGCGCAAGTAAACGGGGAACATGAGGCAAAATTTTAGTTGTCTCTCTAGGCATGATCGCAAACTTGATTTTTAACTTTTGTAAATGCTTATGCCAGTTGCAGTAATAAGAAAATCTTAGCCGTCTGTCGCTACTAATATCCCGCTTACGGTAGCTTCCTTACTCTCTCTATCTCCTGCTGAACCATTTGGTGATAATTAATACTTGCGGTTTCTGGTTCTAGTTCTGGTTCTAGTTCTAGTTCTGGTTCTGGTGGTAAACCTAGTAGTTGGCGAAAGTCCTCATTATACAAAGCCTCTTTCCAAGATTTAGCAGCTTTGACTTGTTCTACTTCTAGAAAACTGGCACAACTGAGGTTAGCATGACTGAGGTTAGCATGACTGAGGTTAGCACGACTGAGGTTAGCATGACTGAGGTTAGCACGACTGAGGTTAGCATGACTGAGGTTAGCATGACTAAGGTCAGCACCACTCAGGTCAGCATCGCTCAGGTCGGCATCGCTCAGGTCAGCACCGCTCAGGTCGGCAACAAAGAGTTGGGCATTAGTGAGGCGGGCATTCCAAAGGATAGCACCGTTGAAGTTAGTATTCCATAACAAGGCATTCCAAAGGATGGCACCGTTGAGGTTAGCACCACTGAGGTTGGCATCATTGAGGTTGGCATCATTGAGGTTGGCACCCATGAGGTTAGCACCTTTGAGGTTGGCACGGGTGAGGTCGGCATTACTGAGGTGACTATTCCAGAGGATGGCATCACTGAGGTTAGCACCTTTGAGGTTAGCGTTCTTGAGGTTAGCACGATAGAGGTTGGCTTTCTCTAAGTTAATTTCCTGTAAAACTGCTCTTTCACATGACAGTCCTGCGAAAGATACTTTTTGTCTGTTTAGGTCTTCTAGGGCTTGCTTCCTTGCGCCGCTAACCTCTTCACCTTTAGCTAAATGTATTATCTGCCAAGCTTGGTATTGCTCTTGCCTTTTTCGCTGTGGGGCTTCCATAACCCATTTTACAAATGCAAAAGCGCCAGTTATTAAAACACCTTTCTCTATAAGAGTTAGAAAACTATTCTTTAATAATTCATTTCGTTTGATTGGCGTAACTTCGTTAAAAAACCAAAGCCACCATTCCATTACTGACCATCTATGTTGAGGGTAGGCAGGAAGGAATTCTGCCTTATTTTTTTTATAACTTTCAAATAATTGACGATAGTCATTGACTGGTTTCTTAAACCTTGTTGCTTCCTCCTGCAATATGATTTCACGAAGTAGCGGGTCATTTTCGTTGCTAA
Organism: Nostoc sp. LEGE 12447; assembly: GCF_015206985.1. NCBI lineage: Bacteria > Bacillati > Cyanobacteriota > Cyanophyceae > Nostocales > Nostocaceae > Nostoc > Nostoc sp. LEGE 12447. The sequence continues at coordinate 15,259 of NZ_JADEXT010000054.1, forward strand.
TGCGCTCTAACCCTACGCGTAGGTTTTCCCAACCTTTTGGTATTTGTTTTTTACTTACATTAACAGGCTTAGACAAAGAAATTATACAAGATGAGGCATATATTATTAGTGCTATAGAACCTGGAATAGCCCATACTTTAGGATTTTTTTTTACTCTGTCTACTTGCTGCTGGAATTTTTTAAAGAGTTTCTTTGAATCAACACCCATAAAGTAACTTTTTTTAGAGATTATAAAAATAATCATAAAAGCTTCTCTATCATTTTTTGGCAAGTTAGTAAATCAAAAAGGCTTTCTGTAATTCTTATCTACTACGTGTTGCATCTATCCAGTGCAGTTATTCTTGCATTCTTTTATAGGAAAATCTGCATATCTAATGCAAGCTCTAAGTGTTACTGGGTAAGGATTTAGAGGTATCAGTCATTGTTGAAAATTTGCACAAAAGGCAACCAAGTAACAATTAGGACTAAACCAGTTCAATAACCCTACTGTGTAAGGGTTGTAGTCATTTGCTGCTGTTTAGAACAACAAAGGTGTGATCGCTCAGTGGGTCAGTCAAGTTTGCAGGTGAGATGGTTAGCTATGACCCCAAGAATGGAATTGTGACTGTGACCACTGAGCAGGGCAACCGAGATGCGATTTTATGTGAAGCGTTTGTAGTTGGCTGAGGCAGATGTTAATAGTTATTTATCTTTTGGACACTTCCGTTCAATCATTTTGTCGGCAGTTTGATAAAAATTAACATCTAAGTGAGGTGAAATTTGTTCTGCTCCATCAATGCCGTAGAGGGTAACAATCAGATCAATAAGTTTGTTACTTGCATTTTTTTCAGATTCCTCACGGCTTCTGCCGCCAGCTTCCCTCCAGTCACAGTATTTATTTGCATAAAAAGCTGCAAATCCCCCTAAATCTTCTTGTGTTATTTGCGAAGGTGATTTCTTTTGTGGTTGAGATTGGGAAACTGTTTGAGATTTAAGGGTAGTGGGCTTTACACCGCACATTGCACCTAGATCAATCAAGCCACCTTGACTACTTTCGATAAAACAGAGAGGTACTTCTTGTGCATTTGCACTTCCGGCTGTTAATAATCCAGTGACTATAGTGAAAGCTGCAATTTTTTTGAAGAGCATATTTTTTGACATCTGTGATGCTTTTAGCTTCACCTTTGCAAGGTTACTAGAGCATCGGTAATTGCATCACAAATTAATAAAGACTTGATAAACAAATGTCAGTTTTCAGAAGTTTATAAAAAATTAGCTCAAGCTTATATCGCCTAGTGCAGTCGTTCTTGCTTTATTTCATAGGAAAATCTGCATATCTAATGCACGCTTAACCTATGCTGGGTAAGGCTTCACGGGCATCAGTCATTGTTGAGAATCTGCATAAAATTTAACCACCTATCAATCAGGGAGAAAGTAGTTTAATAACTCTACTGTATAAGAGTTACAGCCAATTTGGGGCTGTGCGGATTTAGATAACTTTGTAGGCAGCTATTTTCCCATCTTTTAGGATTACTATAATTGCTTTGTTAGCGTTTTGTGTCGTAGCTCTCAAACCCGTCCAAACATCTACAGGATGTACCCTTAATTCATAGTTTAAGCCTTTTATTAGCTCTTTTGCCTCTTCTATCGTTTTGCCTATTAATTTGTCAAAATTAAAATTATTCATTAGGACACCCTGATTAGTAACTTTAGTATTCCCAATTTATTTATGAAAATCTGACTATGAGAACCATGATTTTCATAGTCAGATTTTCATAAGTAAAAGGGTGGCACTGCGACCCTTTTACCTACCCTTTTGTTAGTTCCTCAAGTTCTGCAATCGCTTATATTCAGACGGCTCTCTACAAGCAAACTTTTTTCTGCAAAACTAACCCTATTCTTTTTCATAAGAGTTATTAAGTACAGTTAATATAAATTATTTTTCAGTAGTTTTACGATTACTGATACACGTAGTAAAAGGTATATTTTTATATACTGCAAAGCTTTTTGACAACATATTTCAAATATAGTCACTTGACTCGTACTCAATTGACATATTTGTTGTTTCATTAAGGAGAATCCATGAGAAAGCTATCTGACAGCAAAAGCTTTGCGGTTATCAGTGTTTCTATGCTAATCCTATCTTGTTACTTAGCTGTACTTGATAAAGCCTACATTGGAATGTTTGGAAACGCATCTTACATGGTTGCCAGCATCTATAAAACAGAGAATGAGAACTCCCAGCAGAAACGAGTACAAAAAAAAGCTGAAGAATAAGATTACGGGTAAATAGACACTGCAAAGGGCGTTTAAAGCGCTCTTTTTTTTGTGAATTTTTAATTCAGAGCAATATGCACATAAAAATTGGGTAGTACTGTGACTACCCATAAACCCTACATTAAAAATCTTTAACAAGTGCGATCGCAGTTGCGGAGATGGAATTACTTATCAGAAGGTGCCTTCTCGTGAGTTAGATTCTCATGAGTTAAATTCTGATAAGTAAATATTAAAAAATATCAAGCGACTGTACAGTTCACTACTAGAACGCTGACTATCAAAGACTCAATTCATCATCCTGCTCCTGCTGTTGCTGATTCTGTTGCCTTAACTGCTGCCCATAATCTCTTAGCAGCTGATTCCAATCACTGGCTTTAGATTTTTTGATTTGGGACTGTGGCATTAGTTCTAATACACGCTGTGCTGCCGCATCAGAGCTTTTATCGTTACCAAACGCCACCAGTATATTAGGAACTTTCTGCAATCGCTCAAGTGGTAAGCTCTTAATGTCATCAATAGCCATATAGACTGTTCGTTCGGGTGGAACATCGCCCCTGATTAGATATTCCAGCATGGCTCTTGAGATAGCATCGATGGGAGACTTGCACAGAATCGCTGTTGAGGTTTTATCGGTAGCCTTGCCCCCCAAGTGGAAGTAAAACCAGCTATCACTGCGCTTAGTACCCTTAGAGTAACCAAGAAATCTGTTGTTCTCTCCCCTAGTTCCTCGTAAGAATGCACCGTTACGTTGACCATCAAGATTCCGCATGACAAAAACAGCGTTTTGTTTGTCATCAGCGTAAACTAGCCCCTGGTTATGAAGCATTTGCACACAATCAGAGCGGATGCCCCGAAATTGAGTGAGGTAATGTTCAACGGCAGACCAGTTAGCTTTATCTTCAACGGGTGGGGTGAATTGGGGACGGGGTTCAGTCTGGATAATGTCAGCCGCCCTGTTCTTAACGTGAGCGATCGCTGCTCGTTCTACACCAGCTTCACCGAATCGCTCATCTAACCAGACAACCGCCTGCCGAAAATTGCACTGATTAACGTGCATCACCAAGTCAATTGCCCCACCTGAGCCTTTGGAGTGTTCGGGGGCAAAGTCGTAGAATTTGGAGCCATCTATATTAATGATGTGTCCGTGACCCCGCCACCGCTCACGCTCATAATTTAGCCCCAGTTCCCAAGCGACATCCTCTAAAGCCAAGTCGCGCAGTTGTTGGGTCTTCAACTCCAGCGTTCGTACAATTTCTTCTAGCCGTTGTCGTTCCTTCTCGCTGGCTCTTGCCCGTTGTTCTGCCCGTTCTAGCCGCTCTTGCATGAAAGCCCGGTCAGCCAGTTGGTGGTTGATGGCGTGGAATTGGTCATCATTCTGAATCCGGGCAACGTAATTTGTAGCGGATTCAAGCGGTTGGGGAGCTAGTTTCTTATTCGACCAGACTGCGGTGAGTGGTTCACTATTAACAGCTTGGTAATATTCCTTTACTTTGGTGTGGGTGGCTTTACTGCCCTTGACCCCTCGTTCAATGCCCAAAGGAGCAAGTGCAGCGGCATAGCTATCTTGGAGTTTCGATAACTTAATGCTGGCAGCGCGACCATTACCCCCAAACATTTCTTTGTGGCTTAACTGCTTGGTTTTCTCGTTGATCGGTACAACATAGGCATGAATGTGGGGAGTAGCTTCATCCAAATGCAATTCTGCCCTGACGCACTTATCACCATAGTTGTTGACTAGCCAACTGCGGGAAGCCTTAACAAAGTCCAACATTCGGGGATTATCCCATTCCCCCGCATTTGATGGATTATCGGGGCGAAAATATTCTGGGGATGCTGAAAGAAAAATGTCGCTACACAGCACGGCATCCTTGCGCGGTTTGTGTAAAGTTGTGTTGGCTATCTTGTTTTTCACCAAAACTTCAAGCGGTGAATCATCCTCCATGCCAATCAGCCGGATATTTTTTTTAGTGGTGTCGGCATTTGGGGTATCTTGTAAACGTGCGGTATGCTTCTCGCTGCCGCCAATGTTGCCGAAAGACTTGAGTTTTTCAACGCGCAGAATCGCTAAAGCCACCATTGTTTTTTTTCGGATTTTCCAAATGTGCCAATGGGGTACAAACTCCCCGCAGGGGCGAACGTAACTTCTGCGTCTTGAGCGAAGCGAAAGATGGGCGCAGCCCACCCGCAGGGCGCGGAAGTGTAGTGAGTACACCACCAACATGGTACACCGAAGCGAAATTCTGCGGCAACAGCACCCACTCCTGCTGCAAAGCGACCTCTTGGCACAAATCTAGAGCAACCCAGCACAAATATCGCGCAACTTGGCACAATTTGGTCAGCCAAAATCAGCATTTAGGGTCATGAGCCGAGGGGAATCATGAGTGCCAGATTGTGCTAAATTGGTGCAATATCTGCACTTAGATAGTGCCAATCTGCTCTAAATCTGCACCAAAATTAAATCATCGTTTTAACCAGCTATTTGCATGACTGACATTTACCTCAGCGTGGACGTTGGCGGGTCACAAACTAAGATAATTTATCAAGTGGATGACCAGACTAAACCAAATTATGTTCTGCTGCCACCAGCGATAGAAGAGATTACTAAGGATAAACTTAATTTTTTCATGGAACGCTTGGGCTGGATTGGTAGCCCTTCACCAGACCAACAACTGTGGGTTGAGTGGAATAACAGAGTGGTGGTGTTGGGTGAGTTCGCGGCTAACTTTGATCCGCTTGACCGGATTAAGGAACTCAAATATGAGAATGCCTTGTGGAAGGTACTGGGCGCTGTTGGTTTAATTGTTGAACTAAGCAACGTAAAGGTGACGGCGAAAAAACAAATTCACTTGGAGTTGGCGTTACTTCTGCCGTGGAATGAGTACAGCGATCGCCGCCGCTTTGAAGAACAGTTACGGGTGATGCTGGCTAATTTTACGGTACGCAAACAATATTTAAAGGTGAACTTAGAGCGTTTCTTGTGCCGTCCTGAAGGTGGGGGATTAGCAGCACTGCGAATCAAACAGCAGGGGGTAGATTGGTTACGCACTTCCCAACTGGCGGTATTGATGTTCGGTCACAGGAACACGACAGCACTTTATTTTGACCGGGGGCAACTGAAGCTGGGGGATAGTCCACTGCTGGGCTTTGCCAATATGTTGGATATCGTGCTGGATATGACGAGCGGTTTAGACCGAGAGCGTTTATCTTCGGCAATATTTGATGCACGCTACACGATTATTAATAAGGTATACAGCAAAGACCGTAATTGCTCGGCACGCCCTGATTGGATAACTTTTGACCGAATACAAGCCCTAGCAAGTGCGAAAGACCCCACTTTAAGACAAAAAGAAATTTCTCATATTGCTGATGCAATTAGAGTGGCAACAGCCCAATATTGGGATAATCTATTGCGGTGGATGGACAAAATATTACCCAGACCGTTGAACGAGGTAATCATCGGTGGGGGCGCTGCTTACCATGTAGAAGTTGAGTTGGAGAAGTATTTTAATTGTGCATGGCAACTCAAGAAAATAGATACGTATAGCAGTGTTTACGAGAGAACTGGTCAATACATCCCCAAAGACGACAAATTGCCAATGATACCAATGGTTTGGGGTAGCGGTTTTATAACTCAGGTGCAAGAAACTTTTAATTTAGATTCAGAACAAACGTATAGGTATAGTACGTCAGCGCGTCTGGTGGACTGCTTTGGGATGTTTGATTATTTGTTGGGGATGGAGACAAGTCAATGAACCAAAGCAAAAAGAAACGCAAGTCTCTGAGTTTGCGGCTTCAACCTTATGAGGGTGATGTTTTAGCAGAGGTGGTTGATTACTTGAACTCGTTGCCCAAGGATGAGGCACAGCGTAAGATGGCTGATATCTTGGTGGCTGCTTTCTTGCCAGTGGCGCGGTATTCGAGCGGTAATTTTACGCCAGAGCAGATCCGTTTTGCTTGTTGGGAAGCGCAGGACTCCTTGAATAAACACGGTAGTTATATGCGTTTGGCACTGTCGGTGGAACAACCGCAGTTTGTGGTGTCACAGCCAGCGTTGACTGCACCAGTTGTAGCGGTCAATGCCCCAAGTTACAAGAGTAATGTTTTATCCGAGCCTGAGCTTTCAGGGGAAGCGGCTGATTCAATCAGACCCGCTTCTATAGTTCAAGGTCAGGCTTCGTCTCAAGAATTAGATGCGATTTTTGGAGGAGATTGAGCGAACAATATCTGAACAATAGCCGCCGCAGTTGTAGCTGTTAACTGTGAGGCGGCTTTTGTAGTGCTTATGTAGTTTATTGGTATTAAATTTTGAGGGCTATTTTTTTCTTTTTCGGTTTTAACTCTCAAAAACTTTCCGCCAAATATGGCGTACTGTGCGTCAAAAAAAGATGGATTACAAAGTTTATGCGTTCTAAAGCGTGTTTAAAACTCGTTGGCAAATATGGGGATAAATCGGGTGACTTTTGGGATTTATTGGGATCTATGAAGCTAATGAGAATTTGGTGACTGGAAGATGTTGAAGAGGTAAAAAAATCAGGGATGAATTTGAATTTGCGTTCTGTAGGATTGGAATATATTGAGTTTAATTGGTGAGAATTGGTGAAAATCGGGAATTTTGGCGATTTTCGGTGTCATGCACAAAACAGCAAAATCAAAGCACAATTGTAATCTTTCACAAGATTTATTTACAAAGGCTGAAGGGATTACGGTATAGGCGTTTTAGCCTTTTAGGAAGAATTCTTAACAAGGGGTCAAAAACGGGGTAAATTTTTGTAGATTTAATGTTGAGTCTTGGTTCTCGTTCAAGCCGAATGCTCAACGTTCAATTTGTTTGTGATCAACTACGATAGTCAAGCGATCGCGCACCTTCTGGTCAACCTAATCCAAGATAAAATCAAGAGCGAAGAATTTTAATTGATGATGAGCCAGGGGTAAGGTATGGAAGCCAAAAGCGAAGTGACAATAAAATTTAGTGGCGAATTACCAACAGCCACACCTCTTCAGAATAAGAAAGTTGCAATCGAGTTGACTGATCAGAACGGCATAGTCTTCACTGCTCAAGTTAACGCCAAAAGCTTCTCGTTTGGCAGAAACTAGCGCTTTAGAATTTGCAGACTGGGCTGGGGCTGTATCGGGAAAGCTTGGCGTGCGAACAGAAAACGGGTTTGAGATCATTGACGCGGGAATTCAGCTTTTTGAAAAGAAAGCGAAGGAGGTAAAACCAGAGGTAGGGGCTGCTGTAGCTGAAGCTGGCGTTTCTTCATGACCACATACAACAAAACCCTACTCCTTCACTGGGATTGTCTTTGGTGTGGGGTTGTTGGGGGCTGGACAGGCTTAGTTTGAGGTATGAAGTTGACCGCTTCTCCCTGGTGCAATTCATGAATTCTCTGTAAAGAACATGAATTTTTTTCGGAACTTGCTACCATGTAAGCTGTATATCCCTACATACCGAACCACCTATACAGTAACCGGGGCATTGAATCTATGAAGCCCCATGTAAATTTATCGCGCTTTGCTGCTACTGCTCTCTTGTAAAAACTTGAGAGCAGTTTTGCATTCTCAATCAGTAACAGCGTAAGCTTTAGCTTTGGACTTTGCAGCATTGGCTAGTATTCTAGTTAGACACTGATGGTAGTAACAGGGGATGAAGTATGGGAGAAGCTAAACGCAGAAAACAGCTTTTGGGTGATGTCTACGGTTCACGAGTTAATTTAGAAAAATGCCCCATACCTTCAGAAATTAGCCTTGGATATGTGAGTGATGAAGCATTGACAACCACAAAATGTCAACTGCATAGAATGCCTGATGATTTTAAATCCACCTTTTTCATCGCCTTAACAAAAGCTCAAACTATAGTTGAGCCAGGAATTATTTTCTCTGAAGCTCTAAAGTTTTCCGGTGGAGTTGGTGTCGAAGTTACATTCCGCTCCGACATTGAAACTTTTATTAAATCCCGGTGTAATACTCCAGTTCTGGGCTTACGCCTGATACAAAAGCTCAAAAATATAGACTACAATACTCATCGAGTAATAGCTATCCTTGCTGGTTCTGATACTCCCATGCTTCCGATTAATGTCTATTCTGTTCAGCAAATTGAAACTCTGCTTAAGTACCTCAATGAAGACACCGAATTAATCCCAAATCTCTAGCAATAAGTAATTGAGTTAAGTAATTGAGTTAAGTAATTAAGTAACTGATTACTCTAGGTCAATTACCTCAAACGCTTGCTCTAGAAGGACTCGGAGAATTTCAGCTTTTTTTCTGCCAGTGCGGTTAGCTAGGTTAGTCAGTTTAGAGTGCATTTCTGGAGATAGATCCAAACTGACTCGAATGGGTCTTTCTCTTGGTGTAGATTCTTGAGTTAATTTACTTAATAAATCGCTTGACTGCAACTCTTGTTTTTTAGCCACACCAGTAGTTTTTTTATCTGGTTCGTCATCACCAAAAATGAACTTATCGGCGTTATCGTCTAACCTTTTTCGTTTAGCATTCATTTCAGTAACCCAAAAATCTCTTTGCACAATTGCTCAAATTCTTCAGCCGAATCTTTGGCTCCTTTCATTTCCCAGATAGTTGCTTCCTGGGTAAAACAATCGGCAATTGCTTGCTTATTGTGGATTACAGTTTTCAGCAACTTAACATCGGGAATTTTACTAAGTAGGGATAATGCCTCCTCTTTGAGCCTCGTTCCTTTAGATGCGCGAGAGAGAAATACTGCTGGCTTTGGTAGCCCACCCGATATTTTCTGTGCCGACTTGATTAACCGTATTGCTTCCGAAGCCGAATGTAGATCCAGTCCAGTCGGTTGAACCGGAGTTACCGAAACATCTGACAAGCACAAAATTGCTCTAGTGGATTCTGTGGTATTTGGCGCACCGTCCACAACTACAAACTGAAATTCTTCGGCAAGCTCTGGTAATTTTTCAATTAATTCGTTAGCGTCAGTAATCTTCGATGTCGGGATTTGACTAGACAGCAGGGACATCCATGTTGCTCCACTGCTTTGCGGATCTGCATCAACAAAGTGTATTTTCTTGCGCTTGCGGTGCAGCCAAGATGCGAAATGAACTGCCCCTACTGTTTTTCCGCAACCTCCCTTCTGATTGCAAAACGAAATAATGGGCATTTACTTAACTCAATTACTTAACTGAGATAAGTATAATCCCAGCAATGAAAGATGTCACTGTGAAAGTAATGAATGCAGTTGATTATTCACTTGCTCTCAAATCAGCAGCCTCCTTCAAGATAGAAAAGGCTGCTGATAATTTACTTAATTACTTAACTTAGTTGAGTAAAATGATAAAAATCAGGTTTGTGGCATTCCCAAAATGGGAAAGTTATTCTCAACCTTATTGACAAGCTCATTATCCTAAAAGCTGCTGGAATCCATCTAGATTACCTTGAGCAAGTAACTGCATGATGCTGGCATCAAATGCCCGTTTAAATTCTGGGTCAGATGCGTAACGTTTATACAAGTCGAGTTCGCGTTTGCGCTCTCTGTTGATAGCTTGTTTAATTAATTCTTCTAAAGCGAGGCGGCGATTTTGTTCGTCAGGGTTGTTGACGACTTGATTTTGGTAATAGGGGTTGTCAATTACGTGTCTAGCTATATTAATGAATTTTACCCGTTGTTCTTGTGGAGTAGCATCCCAGCCTGTAAAAAATCGATTATTAAAGGCGGATATGATTTCATCAAGGGGGTCTCTTTGCGGTGCATCGTCATGGTAGCCGCGTAAATTGGAGTTTTGCGGGTCAATTTCAGATTCCGAAGCATCGAGTTCAATGGTGTGATTTAATTTAACTCGCTCTATGCCATAGGTAGATAAGTCTACACTTTCCAGGAGTTCATCAAGTTGGTCTTGGTCGGGGTTTTTAACTGCAAGTTTGGGAATAAGGAATTTGAGGAACCAGTGCAGCATTTCCCACTGGATGTTGTTATAAGGAATGATACAGGCTACTTGACTGTAGATTTTAACGAATTGTTTTGCTTTGATTTTAAAGTCGATTTTTGCTTCGTCTTCGAGTCCTAATTCTGCATTGAAACGAGTTGCGGCGGTGTCAATGAGAGGACTAAGTTGTTCAGCTTCGGCTTTGTTGAAAAATAATTCGTTGAATTGCTCGACTTCATACCATTCGTAAACACCCACATCATCTAAAACTTCTTTGAGATCGTGGAGGACATTGACATCGGTGGGTTCGCTCAGGGATGTGGCAGTATAAAAGGGGTCGAAAGCGATTTTGATGTCGCTAACGGTGTTGTAAAAATCGAGAACGAAGGTATCTTGTTTACCCATCTTATCGTTGCAACGATTGAGGCGAGATAGGGTTTGCACTGCCAGCACCGACTGCAATTTTTTATCAACATACATACTGTGTAGCACGGGTTCGTCAAACCCAATAAGGAATTTATTTGCAACCACCAAAATTTTGTAATCGTCTTTTTTAAATTGGTCGGAAATATCTTTGCTGGGGAAGCCGTTGATGATGTCTTCGGTATATTCAATGCCGTCTACTGTTTTTTTACCAGAGAAGGCGATGATTGCTTTAAAAGGTGCGTTCGCCTGTCTTAACAGTTCGCGGATGGCAAAGAAGTAGCGAATGGTGGTTTCAATGTTGCGGGTAACGACCATCGCTTTGGCCTTGCCCTTGAGCTTTTTGGGTGTCCATACCTGTCCGATAAAATGAGTAACCATAATATCGGCTTTAGTGCCAATGGTTTGTTTATGTCCTTCCACATAAGCCCGGAGTTTTTTCTGGGCTTTGGCAGTGTCAAAGATGGGATTATCTAAGATAGATTTTTGAATTTCGTAATAGCTTTTGTAAGTGGTGTAATTGGCGAGTACGTCAAGAATAAAGCCTTCTTCGATCGCTTGTTTCATCGAGTAGAGGTGAAACGGCACAAATTTACCGTCTGCCATACGCCGACCAAATTTTTCTAAAGTTGCGTTTTTGGGTGTGGCAGTAAAAGCAAAGTAGGAAGCATTTTTACCAACTTTGCGCCCTGACATTGCTTTGAGAATTTTGTCTTGTAAATCTTCGGGTTCTTCATCATCCTCTTCTTTAGCGAGAGTCATATTCAAGTTATCAGCAGCCTTCCCACTTTGTGATGAGTGAGCCTCATCGATAATTACAGCAAAAGTACTACTGCTCAAATCCTCAATGCCATCAACGATAAAGGGGAATTTTTGAATTGTAGTAATAATAATTTTTTTACCGTTCTCTAGAGCAGCTTTTAATTCTTGGGCATTGGTGGCATGGGCAACGATGTTTTTTACTTGAGAGAAATCTTTAATATTATCTTTGAGTTGTCTGTCAAGAATGCGTCTATCTGTGACAACCACAACCGAATCAAACAGGGGACTATCTGCACCTTTGGCGTAGAGTTCGATTAACTGATATGCCGTCCAGGTGATGGAATTAGATTTACCCGAACCTGCGGAATGCTGAATTAAATAAGTCTGTCCTGTGCCCCGTGTTCGGGCATCGGTAAGGAGTTGACGAACGACATCAAGCTGGTGATAACGGGGGAAATAAAGGTTTTTTTGAGCAAGGGGTATTTTGGTATCGCCGGGGATGAGAATGGCAAAGTGTTCAATAATGTTGGTGAAACTTTGGCGGGTGAGAATAGATTCCCACAAGTATGCAGATTTGTGCCCATTGGGGTTGGCTGGGTTGCCCTTGCCAAAATTAAAACCTTTGTTGAAAGGTAGAAAGTAAGTTTTCTCATGGTCTAATTTTGTGGTCATCCACACTTCATCGGTATCAACAGCAAAGTAGACTAGACAACGACTAAATTGCAGCAGTGGTTCTTGGGGATTACGGTCTTCTCGGTATTGTTTTTTGGCGTGGTAAACAGTTTGACCCGTCCAGGGGTTTTTCAATTCCATCGTGGCGATCGCTAAACCATTCAGAAATAGCACAATATCAATGGATAACCCTGCATCGCTTTCAGAGTAATGTACTTGGCAGGTAATCGAAAAGATATTTTTTTCAAAGTTCTCTAAAACAGCCGGATTTGTATCGTTGTAGGGGAGGCTGTAAAGCAAGGTCAGGTGAGCATCATCGATGGATAATCCTTTTTTAAGAACAGAGAGGATACCATCTTTTTTGATTTTACGATCGCAACGTTCCAGAATTAGCCGTTGCCAGTTGGGACGGTCTTTGAGTTTGGCCAGTTCTTCCGCCTGGGTGGTTTCTAAGAAGCGCCAGAACTTCTCTCGGTCAATAGCAAACTCCCGGTCAAAATCTGCGGGGTTTCCTTCTTGGTAGCCAGCGTGTTCAACGAGTGCAGTTTTGATACAGTTTTCCAGTGCTTGCTCGTTGGTTTTGCTGACCATAGGAAATTAGTTAAATTTTATACTAGTATTTCTCCTATGATAGTTCTTTGTAGCCGAGTGTGCTATGTATCTAAGCGATCGCAAATTCAGTGAGTGCGCGTTTACTAGGGTGATGGAAGCCTAAAATAATATCGGCTTTGGGGATACCTGCTGCCAACAGATCATCAACAATCCCCAAGCCGTTTTAGTAGAAGTTTCTGCTTATACTTTAATTTTGCCAGTAACTGTCTGAGCTATAATTTGACTTTTATATTCATTTAGGGTAGTTAAATGATTATTAATTACCTCAAAAGTATAATTAAATTGTTCTTGTAGCTTTCTTACATAATTAAGAATTTCCATCTGCTCATCAATATTTGGAAAGGCAATAATTAAATCAGCTATTGTGCTTGTATTTAATCCACTCAAAACAGCACCACGTCGATTAAAAAAAATCATGCTATTGACATAGTAAGCCTCATGGAGAAGCAAAGCTAAAAAGTCAGGAACAATGATAGACTTATTAACTCTAATACGGATTGTATCAGAGTCAATAACTCCTTCATCCACGTCTGAACCAATCAATCTACAGTTGCCAATACTGCCTTTTCTTGTAGTAACTATATCTCCAGGCTTTACTACATACTTTTTGAGTGATTTGAATTTTTGCGGACTCAACCATCTACTAACATTTGAAAAATCTCCACTAATTGTGTTCTGCTGTCCATATAATTTGTATGGTGTTGGTTGTTCTGAAATATCAATCAACATTGAACCAAATGGGCCCATCTGTATTCCGTTAAAGTTCTCAAATAAATATTTAATCCTACTAATTCTCCAAGTTGCAGGAATCTCCCCAATCCACTCAACACCACTATCCCGCATGGGTGCTTTAGGGTTTAACCCTTTGGTGACAGCTTGATTTATGAGAATGGTTTTTTGCTCTTGCAGTAGTTTGATGAGACGCTGTTTTTTGGCGATCGCTTCATCAATTTCGGCAGTAGTGCGCTCTAGAAAAGTAACGATTCGTTGTTGTTCTTCTCTAGGTGGTAGAAGTGTTAAAACTTGTCCAAAATCTTCTGTATATATGCGCCATCGTGAAGGTACAACTCCTTTAGAACGACGCGCAAATTCAGCTAAATAAATGGAGGTTTTGTACAGATATCCCAAGTATTTTGAGTTGTGGTTCTGCAATTGTCGATAAACACAATACGCAGGACTTACAATTCCTATGTATTCAGAAATACCTAAGCTACCCATCCAAGCAAGCATGATATTAACAACTAAATCATTTGGTTCGCATCGCTTGTAATCTATCAGGCTTTCACTTCTAGAATCTTCATCACGGGGAATAATACCTGAGTATTGAGAAACTGAGAGTAACTGTTCATCTCCACTCACGGAACGCTCTTCAAGTTCTCTCCAAAGATATTTTGCCTTTCGCAACTTCCAATGACTTGGAATTTCTCCTATCCACTCAACCCCACTATCCTTATAACTTTCATACTTGGGGAAAGTCATTACTTTACCTCCCCCAAACTTACTAACTGCTGCAATTGCAAAATATTCACCATCACCAATCTAAGCCACACCATAATCTGTATACTGCCGTTTATAAGCAGGTTGCAAACCCAAAACAATATCCTCTCGTGGTACACCCATTGCTACCAACTCCTCAGCCGGATTTTGGTCAGTTAAATTTTGTTGTAGCCAGATTTTTTCTTCCTTAACATCAAAATGAATAATACAGCGATAAACACGCTTTAACCCTTCCCACCCCACATTCATCCACTGATAATGGTCGCGCTTTTCATCAAAAATTAGCTGGACTTCCACTTCATCAAGAGCCACATCTTCGTTAGCATAACGAGTTAACAAACTTTGCACGCACTCCCGATACTTGGCTAATTTATCCATTGCACAATTACCTCCTGTACAGGTTCATAGACAATTAATAAAAGCTGATACCGTTGTCTAGCTGCTTGTGTAAATTCAAACTGAAAAAACGTCTCGTAAATATCTAAAGGAACAGCTAAATACAATAAGCGGTCGGGTTCAGTTGCTTCTAATGCTAATCTATAGCTTAAAAACTGACCTAAAGCTGCATAAAAATCAGTCACAGCCGAAGGATTGAGAAAACTTTTAATTTCTACAGCTATTTTCTCGCCTTGTCGCTCTGCTGCTAAAACTCGTTCTGCTCCTAAATCAATTTGAAAGTTTACGTTACCATATTTAAATTTTAACGGGTCGGCTGTAATCACCCATTGTTCTTTTTGGAGAGCTTTTTTGACGTTTTCATGGAAGATATCTCTAGCAGACATCAGTTTATCCCCCCAAAACTCACCAACCGTTTTAACAACCCTTCCGTCTCACGTTCCAATTGCAAAATCTCCGCCGTCACTTCCTCTAAAGTTCTCAACGGCTTGTGCTGATAAAAATACTTATTAAAACTAATTTCATAGCCAATCTGCGTTTTATCTAAAGCTATCCAAGCATCAGCCACATGGGGACGCACTTCCCGCACAAAGTAATCATGTATTTGTTCTTTCAACGGTACATTTTCTGTATCCCGCAACTCACTATCCGACTCATACTCTACCCATTCCCCCGCTTTCTTCCCAGTCCAATAACCATAATCAGGTAAGTTATCCTCAGTGGTTCCCAACTCCGTCAACAAATCACTCAGTTGATTACCTTTTAACTTGTGTAGCTTCTTCACCACCCTTTCGGCGTTCTCATCTCGCCAACTTACAGCATTGCAGATTTGGTTCCTCTCACTGGCAGAAAGTTTAATATCCAGCTTTTTCAAAGCCACATCCAACGCCGCCGAAAAGTTATTAAAATCCATCCATAAATCTTGCCCCATCTCGGCGGCGAGTTTTTCACCTACTTGCATCAAATCCCGTTGTCCGTTCCAAGTCTTCGCAGTAAATAGCGATGTCTTTACTTTAGGTGATAGATTAATTTCCTCACTTTCGATGTAATCTTCAATTGCTTGCTTGCAATCCGCCAGCTTAGTGTAAATCTCATCATCCCATTTTTCGTAAGCCCATTCCATTACCTCCCGCAACCCAGGCACATAGCGCAACCTTTCGATTCGCCCCAGAGTAAATTGAGCCGCCAGCCGTAAAGGGCGTTCCACGGTAATTTTGTAAAAACCAAAGTCTTTGTTGTCAAACACTTTAGAAATACCTTGATTCGGCATTTCTAAATAAAGCTGGGTGATTTTTTCAATATGCTCAGTTGCAAACTCGCAATTCTTCGCTCCCAAATTCTTGCGTAATTTTTGATAAAGTTCTGACGCATCAATCAATTGCACCTTGCCCTTTCTTTCTGGTACTTTCTTGTTAGACAGAACCCAAATATATGTTGTAATCCCCGTGTTATAAAATAAATTATTCGGCAACTGAATAATGGCTTCTAACCAGTCATTTTCAATAATGTAGCGGCGAATATTACTTTCCCCACTACCTGCATCCCCGGTAAACAGCGAAGAACCATTGTGAACTGAAGCAATGCGGCTGCCCAAAGGACTCTCATCTAGCCGCTTCATCTTGCTGACCATATCCATCAAAAACAGCAATTGCCCATCGGAAGAACGGGGAATCGCCGGAACTACTTCTAATTCACCTTTAAAATTTTTTAGTAACACCTCGAAGCGACCGTCTAAAACATCCTTGCCATCGAGAATGTATTTTTGGTCTGACTTGTACGACTTCCCATAGGGCGGATTCGACAACATAAAATCAAACCGCAGACTGCTAAATTCATCTGTTGCTAGTGTCGAACCAAACTTGATGTTCTCCGGGTCATTGCCCTTAATCATCATGTCCGACTTGCAAATCGCGTAGGTTTCGCCGTTCACTTCTTTGCCATAGAGATAAACCGCCGCCTGCGATTTAATTTCCCCTTCGGAAACGGTAATAAAATCCTGGGATTCCGTCAGCATTCCTCCAGAACCGCAAGCCCCGTCATACACCGTAATTACTGGTGGTAGTTTATCCTTGACTGGGATAAACAACAGATGAGTCATTAATTTAATAACTTCGCGGGGGGTGAAATGTTCACCGGCTTCTTCGTTATTTTCTTCGTTAAACTTGCGGATTAATTCTTCAAATACATAACCCATTCCCAGGTTACTCAGTCCTGGTAGTTTTCGCCCATCCGGGTCTAGGGTATCGTGGGGACTCAGGTTGATATAAGGTGAGGTAAATTTCTCCAGCACATCCAACAACACATCCGCCTGCACTAAGCGCCGGATTTGGTTGCGTAGCTCAAATTTCTCGATAATTTCTTTAACGTTGTCGCTAAAGCCATCTAGGTAAGCCTTGAAATTCGCTTCTAAAATTTGGCGATTATTAGAAGCAGTCTTGACCAATTTCTTTAATGTCCAATCAGAGGTATTGTAAAACACATAGCCTGATGCTTCCCGCAAGCCGATGGAGTCAAGCACCGTAAACTCCGCCTCCTCGCGCTGAAACCGCACCTCTTCCAGCACTGCATCTTTCGTTTCTTCCAGCAAACAATCCAGCCGCCGCAGGACAAACATCGGCAGAATTACATCCCGGTACTTACCCCGCACATATACATCCCGCAGACAATCATCAGCGATTGACCAAATAAAAGAAACGTTTTTGTTTTGCAGTGATAAATCCATCTAAAAAGTAACCGGGGCGTATAGCTTGTGACCATCATTCATGGTATTACTTTCTACCCCTTTTGGCTAAAGCATCTTTCCCGTGTCGTTGAGCGAGAACGGTAATCTTGTGCTGGTTGCTCTGTGCCAGTTGTAACTAATTTGGAAGGAATGGGAATACTGACTTAAGAGTGAGATAAACACAATACTTAAATAAGGTATAGATACACGCAATGGATTGGTTGCCAGAGAGTCTGCTTGAAATGCACTTTCATCGGGCGATTGTTAAACAGTATGAAAAACGATTTGGTGCGAAATTTCTTAGACTATTAAAACCTTCTCCTCAAAAAGAGGCATGGGTTGGTTTTGACCAAGGTTGGACACAATCTGATTTGTCCGAGCAGGATTTATTTATGCAACTCCGTTCTGCTATCTCAGACGGTAGCTCGAAATTATCTAAATTCTATTTTGGAGAGTTTTTACAATTCAAAGTTGTAGAAGTAATAACTCGAAGGAGTAAAAATCTTCCTCACGGGTTTACAACACCATACTATCGTTCAGCCTTGTCACTAAAGCCGAATAAATCGACTAATAAATCTCAACATGAAACTTTATGTCGATTGAGTCAGATAAAAGGTGCAAAAGTTTACTATGCCTGTCCCATGATTTTTGATCAGGATATATTATGGAAAAATCCAAATCTAAATTTATTACGGTTTGTAGATGTGACAACAGCGCCAAAAGGTTGGCTCACAAATGAATCACATCACATTGTTTTTCAAAATCCAAACACCCGACAAATAATGTGGTGCAGCGACCCAGTTCCAGGCTCGGCATTTTCTTTTGAAGAGCATTTGGAACTTGAGAATCAACTATCCCCGTTAAGTGGTGAGCAAACAATATCGTTGATTAATCGTACATCTGAAGCCTTAAGAATTGAAAATCAAGAGGAATTCTTTCAACGCGGATTATTTGATGATGTCAGAAGAATTGAAAATCAAGTGGAATTCTTTCAACCCGGATTATTTGATGATGTCACTCGCCGAGAATCAATTGTCACTCGCTATTTGCCAGAATCAATGTCCCTTTATGAATTTGAGGATTCGATTACTTAATCATCCTATATATCTCTTGTGGCGTTAAACATTTCTGCGCTCGCCCTGGTACATAATTGGAGCAATGCCTGCGGCAACCCGTTCGGTGTATGTAAGCGCAAGCTCACAGTTCTCTCCCGTTTCTAAATTCTAATTCCCAAATCTCTAGTAATAAGTAATTGAGTTAAGTAATTGAGTAACTTATTCCTCTAACTCAATTTGCTCAAACGCTTGCTCTACTGTGCCTAAACCAGTGCGCTGAAACATTCATGGCATTCTCCAATTCTGCCGCCGCCGCCCGCTTCACCAATAGTCTAGCAACCACTTCAATCCAACCCATCCATCAATAATTCAGACATCTCCAGTTGATCGCGATTGCGGTTATCGTCATAAATTTGGAGCGTATTTAATTTAGCGTGTCTGCTGAGTTTTTGAGCTTTGCGGACATTACCATCAGTCTTTTCAAGTACAGCTGTGATAGCACTGTGGCGGCAGCGGTGCGGACTCATGTGCTTTTCAACACCAGATCGTTTAAACAAACGTTTGACTATTTTATAAATGCCATCCCCGGTTAACCTGTGACCAGAATTTTGGAAGTCAACCGAGGTAAACAATGGGCGGGACAAAGACATATCCCCACCACGGGCAATCACCCAATCAGTAATCGCTATCACAGTGACTTTTGGCAGATTGATTGTCACTCGTACTTGCTTGCCCTTACCCAAAATTGATAGCGTCCCTCTAGATGCGTCAAAATGTCTTACATCTAAGGTGCTAATCTCATTTCGCCTCAGAGCATTGCCCCACAGTAGCAGCAGCAAAGCATAGTCCCGTTTCCCCGCTAAAGTCGAGCGATCGCACCCCTTAATGACTGTCAAAAATTCCTCGCCTGTACAACCGCTAGTGTCGCGGTATGACTGCACTGGGATGCTGTCCACATCCACAGCATAGTTGCAAACTCCCAGCTTTCGTCCAAAAGCAACCAAAGATTTAATTGCAGCTAGTCGGCGGTTAATCGTGTTCGGTGCTAGTCCAGATTCATTGAGTATGGATCTATATTTAGTCACTACCAGCGTTGCTTTGTGACCGTCCAGGTGTAAAAACTCCAAAATAGAATCCCGGTTAGGGCGCTGGCCCGTCATGCGAGTGAAAAAATCGTTGATATCTTTGCGGTAAGCTTTACGGGTTCCCTCGCTGTTCTTGGATTTCAGCAATTCTTCCAAAACATCGGGGTCAGAGTCAATGGAGCCAGCAAAGTATGCCTCAATTTTCGCACTGAGGGCATTTTCCAATTTTTGGACTACAACTAACTCGACGGATTCCATATCTTGGCTCATGACTCCCCCCGGCTACGTATCTCGACTCTTGGTCATAATAAGGGGAAAGGGGAAGGGGGAAGGGTTAAAGGAATGGAAAAGAAAAAGATTGAAACTTTTGAGGATTTGAGAGTATGGCAAAAAGGTATTGAACTGGTTAAGCAAATATACTTAATAAGTAACACAGGAAACCTGAGCAGGGACTTTGGTTTGCGGGATCAATTAAGACGGGCTTCAGTATCAATTCCTACAAATATTGCTGAAGGCTTTGAAAGAGCTTCTCGCAAGGAGTACCTGAATTTTCTCAATATTGCTAAGGGTTCTGCTGGAGAAGTTCGTAGTCTTCTAAGAGTCGCCTTAGAAGTAGGTTATTTAGACAACCAAACTTACAGTCAGCTTTATACCCAAGCAATGGAGTTGAGCCGGATGCTGTCTAACCAAATTCAAGCCATAAATCAATCCTCCAAACCATAAAACCAAAACCTTTCCCCCTTCCCCTTTCACCTTTACCCCGAAGAACGAAGTTCTGCTACGGTATCGAGAATGGCAGTTTCCAATACCACAACCATTATCTAGCACTCTTGGTCACAGTGAAGGGGTTTTTCTCTGGTTGCGGCTCCCTAATTTGTCTACACTCTCTTCTATACCCTTGATAGAAAATCGTTGCTATCAGCGATATCAAAATGCTTCAACCACTTGGTATCAGAAGAGTTCGTCTTCTTTCAGGAGAAAGAGGTAGGAAGACACTAATAATTTATTAGTCAAACCAATCCGCGATCACTTGCGATCGCCCACAAGTCGTTTAAAGGTAGTTTGACGACATAGAAGTGAAACAGGCTCACAGTCAAGATTAGGAGCTATCCCGACATCTCCTCAAAGGCAGAAGATATAAAGAATTGAGGTATTTGGTAACTCGTGTGAAAGGATGCGATCGTTTGTCTATACAATGCTTAATTTTTACACTCGATTGGAGTTTCAGGTGGTAAGCCCAGTGTTTTACGAAATTCTGGGTCGTAGCACGCTTGCTGCCAATTTTGGGCAGCTTTAACTTGCTCAGGTGTTAGGTTTTTGGCATTACTGAGATTGGTGCATTCTTCGTCATATTCAGAAATTGCTCTGCAACCCAAATTAGCACCATTGAGTTTGGCACCATTGAGGTTGGCACCATTGAGGTTGGTACCCTTGAGGATGGCACTTTCAAGGTTGGCACCCTTGAGGTTGGCACCCTTGAGGTTGGCAAGGCTGAGGTAGACACCAAAGAGGTTGGCACCCTTGAGGTTGGCGCTTTCGAGGTTGGCACCATTGAGGTTGGCACCATTGAAGTAGGCACCATTGAGGTTGGCACCATTGAAGTAGGCACCATTGAGGATGGCACCATTGAGTGGAATATTATTAAGGGAAACACCAAGCTTGACCAATTCTTGAAGTGCGAGGATTCGTGCAGGACTAACTGTCTGTCCCTTAGCCTGCTCAACAGTATTCCGCAACTGACTAATTTTGAATTCTCTGGGGAGAGTAAATCCTAAAAATACAGCTAAAGCGACTAACGGAATAAAACCAAAACTAATTAGCCTTAAGCGATTATTTCGCCTATACCTGATGCTTTGTTGAATAAACTCAGTAGCTAAACTCGATAATGTTAAGTTTGCAGATTCTTTTTTCTGAAATGCCTGAGCTTCATTTAGTTGTTTTCCTTGCAGTAAATAATCCGGCGACTTTTTATTACCTCCCCATTCATTAGCTAAACGTTCGATTCGGTTCTTCTGTATAATTTGGCTGCGATTTTCATCAATCCAACTTTGTAATAACTGCCAGTGCTGAATCAACGCTTCATGGGCAACTTCTACAGTTTCTTGCCCATCAACACTACGACTTGTGACAACCAATCGCGCATCTGCTAAATCTTGCACCAATGACCAATTCTCTTCACCTAATTCGGCTTTCGTTGCTACCCTGCGGGTATCTTCAGTACCTTCACCAGGGCGGACTAATTGCATAAAAATTTTACTTACTTGTTGCTGTTGAGTAACATTTAAATTCTTGTAAATTGTATCTGCGTGACTAGCTAAAGCACCTTGCACTTCACCAATTGCCTCATAAGCTGCATGAGTCAATTGCTTATCGGTGCGTTTCTCCCATAACAAAGTTAAAGCAAACTCCAATAAAGGTAAATTCCCAGGTTCGGACTCTACATCATCTAAAATGCGTTCTATCAGCCCATCTTGGAATGTTACTCCCAACTTTAGCGCAGGCTTTACAATTACTTCTGATAATTCAGAGCGATTCATTGACCTGATCAGCTTGATGTCAGCTTTCAACCGATCCGCAAATTCTGGATATGAGAGCGCGTAACTTAAAAAATCCACCCGCATAGTTGCAACAAATACTGTCGATAGCGATTTGCTGGTGGGAGATTGAATAATAGTTAGCAGAGAATCCAAAAAATGACTGCGGGTTTTTTCATCATTGCATAAGGTATATAACTCTTCAAACTGATCAGCAATCAGTAACACACGATGGTGAGGATGGTTTTGCTGAATTTTGGCAATGACATCAACAAGAAGAACATCGCCATTGCAGAAGTAATTAGCCAACTTGCGTGTTTGGGCTATCCGATCCGTATCATCCAAATCAGGCGTGTAGAGTGGAACTAATGCTTCAGCCAAACCGTAGAAAGGGTTAGAGCCAGGGCGAAAGTGAGTAAACTTCCAATGACCTTCTTGTTGCAGTTTCGGTACTAATCCTGCTAACACAACAGAAGATTTACCGCTTCCTGATGCACCCAGCACAGGAATAAAATTACGGGTTTTAGTTGCCTCAAACAGTTCTTCTATAAAAACTTCTCTGCCAAAAAAGTATTCCGCATCATCTGGACTAAAGTGATATAAACCGCGATAGGGGCATGGAAGTTCTTCATCAGTAAAAGCATCTGACGTAGGTTTTACAAAAGCTACCCGAATATCTTCATGGTAATAATAATTGGTGATGTGGATATTCTGGGTATTGTGATTACCTTGAACTACTGAATTGCTGTCACCTAGAACAGCTTTATTATCTTCCCCTTGAACTACGCGGTTTTGATGACCCTGCACCACATTTTGAGATGTAGGACTATCAGCTTGCTTTAAATTTGCATCAAGCTGTTGTGGTTCTAAGTTCTCAGGCGGCTGACTCATAAATGTGTTCTACAATAACGTTCCCCTTGTAAAAGGGTTATATCTTCCTAATTCCGTTTGAACTCCATTTGGGCAAAGTGGTCTTGCAGCAGTTTGTGGATAAATCGGTAACGACCACCAACACGCTGGAGGAATAATCGCTCGGTGCAGTAGTCGAGGAAACGGGCGTAGTTCCAGGGGATGTAGCCGTTGAAGTAGAGTATGAGGCGTAGGGTGAAGTGTTTAATAACGGGTGTTCCACTTCTAGGTATCCCCATTAATAATCCGAAAAATAATCCAGATATTAAGCTAAAAATTAAAGCTTCATTTAAAGTTAAAGTTTTAAAAGCTCCATCTGAAAAATATTTTAAAGTTTCATTTAAAGTATTATTAGTTGTTATAATTAGTTGAATCAAAAAGATTAATGTTGTAGAAGTTAAAAAAAACAAGACTGATAAATTTACTGTATTTTTAGCAGATTGCCAAATCCCTTGGTTAGGAATAGTTTTATTTTCTATTTCTAGACTATGAAATCCTACAATCAGCCCTACAATCAGCCCTACAATCAGCCCAAGAATTAATCCAAAAATTAGCCCGAAAATCAGATATCCAATCAGGTTTTCAATCAGCCCTTCAGTCAGCCCTGCAATCAGCCCAAGAATTAATCCAAAAATTAATCCAAAAATTAATCCAAAAATTAGCCCATTTTTTAAATTATGATAAGAAAATTTTATAATTTCAATTGCTTCAATTTTATCTCCAATCACCCCAAAAATCAGTCCTCCAATCAGTCCAAAAATCAGTCCTCCAATCAGTCCGTAAATCAGCCCTTCAATCAGCCCGTAAATCAGCCCTTCAGTCAGCTCTGCAATCAGCCCTCCAATCAGTCCGTAAATCAGCCATTTTCTAATAGTTTTATTTAAAAAGCTATTAGACCTAATTAAACCTTTATTTTCAAGACTATACTCTATTATCTCACCAAATAAACCATTTATAAGCCCTCCCATCAGCCCCGAAATCAGCCCCGAAATTAACCATTCAATAAACCCTAAATTCAGACCTTGAAGCAGCCCTCCAATCAGTCCGTAAATCAGCATTTGTATAACTCCCCAGACAATCAAATTATAAATAATTATGAGAATTTTAGTTTTTAACAAACTAGGCTGCATTTCTTCAATCAAGAACTCCGTTTGAGCTTCTCTTTGCATTTGTTTGCCTAACCAAACAAGCCACATTCGCGTTTTTCTAGCATTAGGAGTTTTAGTTTTGTTTTTAAAATATACCTTACTGTTAATATCTCGTGTTAACATCCGCCCTATATAGGCATCTAGTAAATACTGAAGACGTTCTGCTGTAGAAGTCAAATGCTGCCATTGTTCAAAAGATATTTCTTGAGATGCTAGAACAGTAATACTAAGTAGTAAGGGGGTTTTAACTAATTCTAGTAAGTTGATATCATTACTAATGCTTGACCACAATTCAATAGATTTAATATTTCTTAGATAAGCATAGATTTGATTATCGGTTAAAGGTTGTAAGTAAATAGCACCGTCAAGTTGCAATTGAGTGGAGTAGCTACTATATTCTTCAATCCGACTACAAACGACTAGAAAAAGTGGTCTATTCTCGCCCGTTAAAAACTGATTAATTTCATGGACACAAAGTTCTTGGCGCTGTGGTTCCAGTTCATCTAAACCATCCAACATTGGCAGCAGTTGGTGATTGACTACCCATTCTTTAGCAAGTTGGTTTGAAACACCGTATTTAGATTTGAGTTCATTTACTAGCCAATCAGTTAGAGATTGGCGGTCATCTTTCCACGAGGACAAGTTGAATAAAACAGGAACGGGATAATCAGGCTGTTCTTCCGCACGTTTGACTAAAGCTTGTGCCAGTTCTAATTGTGTGGTTGTCTTGCCTGCCCCTGGCGTACCTAAAATTAATAGTTTACCTGCAATTTCTTCTGACTCAAAAACTGACAAAATAGTTGTAGTATTTGGAAGAGGTTCAACAGGCTTTAAGCCAATTTTTATCTCTGCATCCCAAGGGCGTTTAACCTGCTGGGGTTGCGACTGTTTACCTAAATTAATCAGCACCGCATTGTGTAGAGATTGCCTTAACCGTGCTGTAACTTCTTCCTTGACTGCGGCTAATAGTACCCGTTCATTCTTTGGTCGTGCAGGGTTGCCTACTGGAGCTACTGCTTGCTGACCAAGAATTAACTCCTTGATGACAAACATCAAGTTGTTACTACCTTGAACTACTGTATTATTGTCACCTAAAACAGATTGGTTCTCATTACCTTGAACTACACGGTTTTGATTCCCCTGCACTACATTTTGAGATGCAGAACCATCAGCCGGCTGCGTTAAATTTGCATCAGGCTGTTGTGGTTCCAAGTTCTCAGGTGGCTGCTGACTCATAATTCAGTTCTACAATCCCAACAGGTGAGAACCAGCCGCAACACCTAACCAAGTTGCAACTTTTACAATAATCGGCTTGGCTATTGTCCAGACTTTCTGACCAGCTTCCACGCCCTTACTTGTTTTTTCAAGTGTTTCTGCCACAGTTCCCAAACGCTCTAATGCTCGTTGCTTATTTGGTTCTTCTTTATCTGTTGCTTTCTTAGCTGCACTCAAGTCTTCAATTACTTCTTCTTTAGTGTCGGCTGGGAGTTCTGCGCCTTGAATTAAAGCTTCTAATTGTGCCAGTAACTTGACAACATCCTCTTTAGTGAGCGATTCAGTGGCATCTGCACCAACTTGATTTTGTTGCGTTACT
>NZ_JADEXT010000055.1:0-38997 GCF_015206985.1 Nostoc sp. LEGE 12447
TGCTGTGTGTTTCTACAGCCAACAACCCCAACAGAGATAACGGTAGTGGGTCTTGGAAGATTCTATCAAAAACTGGCAAAACAGGAGTTGTTGAGTCGCTCGATGACGTTTACCTGCAAAATCAATACGATCGAGGTGCTGGTGGTTACTTAGACACGCGGGGAAGAAACTGTTCTGAGAATCTACTGTGTGTCTCTACAGCCAACAACCCCAACAGAGATAGTGGTAGCGGAACCTGGAAAATAATTTCTAAATACAAATCTTCAAATGACTTACGTGAAGATCAGCCTGTTCAACTTGTGAATGGTTATGGTAATGGTCAAGGAGGTTACTTAGATACCAGAGGTAGAGGTTGTGATGGAAATTTGTTGTGTGTCTCAACGGCTGCTGGCGCAGATAGAGATAGTGGTAGCGGAAATTGGAAATTTATTAAGCATTGACATCCTCCCACCGCTAATCAGGAGTACCTGATATAGCGGGGGATTCCAAAGCTCAGAGAATTAAACAATCCGGTTGACAATTGTCCACACTTCTAAATCAGAGCGGACATAAGGAACGGAGATTGTTTTGAACCCAGTAATGAAAGGCTTGTAATAAATCTGCCAATACATTGGACTCAGTTCATTGGCACAAGCTTTAAGAAAACGGACTTCTGCCGCCAATTCTCCAGCCAGTTGATTAATGCGTTGAGCATGAACCTGTGCCACTTCTTTCGCTTCTTCTAGCTGCTGCTGTTGGGTAAGTTGTTTTGATTCAACTTGCCAACGCACTAATTTATTTTGTTTTTGTTTGATTTGGACTTCCAAAGCTGCGATCGCAGCATCAATGCCTTGGAGTTCAACTGATAACTGGGCATTTTCCCTGGCTTGACGGCGATATGCTTCAACCATTGCCTGGGGTGAATCATTCTCGCTAGAGATGACATTATTAATAGTTAGTGCAGCGCGTTCTTCTAAAAGAATTTCAATTTGAGAGTTAAGCGCCGCCACTTCAGCCTGAATTTGCTCCATAAATCGAGTTTTAAGTGCTGAGTAAAATCTTAAAAGCTTTTTGCGCCTTGGGTATCGAGGGAAAGCGATCGCACCTCGGCTGTAATTCCTTCTTCTTGCCAAGCAGCTAACATCGCCGCCTCCACAGCCTCTGAGTGTAATTGATCTGTCAAAGCTAACAGTGTCGGCCCCGCACCACTAATTACCATACCATAAGCACCAGCACTAACAGCGGCAATGTTGACAGCATCATAACCACGAATCAAAGCTTTCCGATAGGGCTGATGCAACTTATCTTGCAAAGCTGTCTTTAACCATTGTCCGTTACCAGTTTCCAAGCCGCGCAACAGTAACCCCAAATGTGCCGTATTGAAAATCGCATCAGCGCGACTCACCTCAGTTGGCAAAACACCCCGCGCCTCTGAAGTGGAAAGTTCAAAATTAGGAATAGCCACAACTGGTACAACATCTTTATGCCAAGGAACATCACAAATTTCCCAGGCTGTGCCACTGGTAGCAGCCAGACGACATCCTCCCAACAAAGCTGGCACTACATTATCAGGATGTCCTTCCATTGCGATCGCTAACTCCATCACCTGCGACTGAGAAAGAGTAGCACCCTCAAGTTGATTTGCCGCAACTAATCCGCCCACAATTGCTGTTGCCGAACTACCCAAACCCCTTGCCAGTGGGACACCTAACTTAATCTCTATTTTCACAGTCGGCGGTGTTTGCTCTATATGTTGATAGAATTTGACAAACGCCTGGTAGAGGAGATTGCTTTCATCAGTTTGGACTCGTTCAGCTTCTGTACCAGTGACATGAATAATTAGCCCACCTTCTTCTAGGCGAGTGAATTTGAACTCGTTGTACAGCTTTAAAGCTGCACCGATGCAATCAAAACCAGGCCCCAAATTAGCAGTTGTGGCGGGAACAGTAACAGTGATGGCAGAAACAACAGACATTGGCAAAACTCACTAATCATCAATCAGCATCTCACATAAGTGGTTGAACAAGAAAGGCAGAGGGCAGGCGGCAGGAGTTTCAGTTGGAATACTGTTTTCGCCCTCTGCCCGTGACCAGAGGGAACATGGGTCTGAGTCCCCCACCATAATCTCTGATTTGGTGGCCAAGAATTGGGCGGGGTTAAAGCCCCGTTCACATTCTTCCCTTCTGCCTTCTGCCTCCTGCCTCCTGCCTTCTTTACTTCCACCCCTACAAAGTGTGGGTGCGTCAAACAGGTAAAATGATTTCAAGAAAACTCTTCAGCAGAACTACAACGCTGAGAGTTAGCTTAAAAATATTTTATGGTGCGATCGCAGGAGGCAAAAAATGGGCTTGGCTGGATTAAGAATTGTGTTGGTAGAACCAGCTGGGCCGATAAATATCGGGGCGATCGCCAGGGTAATGAAAAATTTCGGGTTATATAATTTAGTATTAGTGAACCCCCAATGCGATCCGCTCTCGACGGAAGCTTTGATGATGGCTGTTCATGCTCAGGAAATTATAGAATCTGCCGTATTAGTGGCAACCTTACCAGAAGCATTGCATGGATGTGTACGGGCGATCGCTACCACCGGTCGCGTTCGCAGTTTAGAAACACCTTTAGAAAACCCCCGCACTGCACTACCCTGGTTACTGGAGGAACCAGAAAAACCCACAGCACTGATTTTTGGCAGGGAAGACCGGGGATTAAGCAATGAAGAATTAAATTATGCCCAGAGATTTGTTGGTATTCCCACCAGTCAAGATTATGTAGCCCTGAATTTAGCTACTGCTGTGGCAATCTGCTGTTATGAATTGTCACAATCTGCCCAACAATTTGACACTAAGACCATAACCCAAACTGAACTCGCACCCTTAGATGTTTTAGAAGGATACTACCAGCAATTAGAATCACTATTACTGAAAATTGGTTATGTATATCCTCATACAGCAGCTAGTCGTATGGGAAAATTTCGCCAACTATATAATCGCGCTCACCTGAAAACTAGGGAAGTAGCCATGCTGCGAGGAATTTTGCAGCAGGTAGAATGGGCTTTGAAAAACCAGAGGGATAGTGAAAACTTGTAATTATTCGTTTAATATATACGCAATCACCCCCCCCAAAATATTTAATATGGCTTAAACTAAACACAAAAATGCTACTTAGTGGCAAAGTGGAATTTGAGTATTAATATTGCTTAAAGATTAAGTTTTGGGTCAGGAGTCTGCAAGAAAACAGTCAAGTCGGTCACAAGGAGTAACTGTGTCAGAGTCAAGTGACGAACTAACAGCTTTCTCGCGGCGACAACCCCTAAATCGCCGCCAACGTCCACAAAAAGTTCAAAAAGTGGCGCAAAAAAAAGTTAAAGCTAATAGCCAGCAGCAAGCTGCCAATGGACGAGAAGCGGCGCTAGCACGCTCCAAAAATGGCGTTGCTCCCCCCACAAACCCTGGTGCTACACGTAGGGTAAAATCGGGATTAGTCATGCCAACGGCAGTAAAACCAATACCAACTGTAAAGGGGAAAATTCCTCCCTTTCGACCAGGTGCTGTAATGGTGAAAACAGTGCGGATGGAAAAGCCAAAAAGAGGCCTGCGTTCATCGCGGAAAACGCGATTAAAGCCAATGGCCAAAACTATGTTATATGTTGTGCGATTGTTGATAGTGGGTGTTGGAATGGGTGCAATTGTGGGCACGGTGTTGTCAGTATTAGACCCGGCTAATCGCATCAGTACAACTTCTGCACCTCAATCTAATAGTAATGTGGCGCGATCGCAGCCACAACCGACCCAAGCTCCCCCAACTGCATCTTCGAGCCTATACCTATCTCAGGAAATTATTTCCTTGAAAAATGCCGTGCAAAATTTGGCAGCAAACTACCCAAATCTTGCACCCGGTATTTTCTTGGTAGATTTGGACACTGGCAATTATGTAGATGTCAACGGCTCTACCAGTTTTCCAGCAGCTAGCACAATTAAAGTGCCGATTCTACTTGCCTTTTTCCAAGATGTGGATGCGGGGAAAATTCGCCTTGATGAAATGCTGACCATGCAACAGGATATGGTAGCTGGCGGTTCTGGAGATATGGGGTCAAAACCAGCCGGAACCAAGTACAATGCCCTGGAAGTCGTCACTAAAATGATTACAATCAGCGACAACACGGCGACAAATATGCTGATTGCTCGACTAGGAGGGATGGAGGCGTTAAACCAGCGTTTCCGCACTTGGGGATTGACAACCACAACAATTCGTAATAGCCTGCCAGATTTGCAAGGAACAAATACTACTAGCCCCAAAGAATTGGCGAATTTGATGGCTATTGTGAGTCAGGGGAATTTAGTCAGTATGCCATCACGCGATCTCATGCTCGATATCTTGCGTCGCACTCAAAGAGACACTCTACTACCATCGGGTTTGGGAACAGGTGCAAGAGCATTCCACAAAACGGGCGATATCGGTACTATGCTGGCAGATACAGGCTTAATTGTTGTTCCCACTGGCAAGCGCTATATAGCTACCGTCATGGTACAACGCCCCGAAAATGACCCTCGCGCCGAAAAACTGATTAGCTCAATTTCTCGTGCCGCCTACCAAGAGTTTAGCCAAAATGCTGTTACACCCAACAGTACCACAAGCATTATACCCGCAAATGCTTATCAGCCCCAGATTGGGAGTCCTGCTTTACCCAACAGTACCACAGGTACTGTACCCATGAGTGGTTATCAGCCCCCTGTTGTCAGTCCTGTACCTAATGGGATGGGAAATACTGTACCGGCAAATGGTTATCAGTCTCCAGTTATTAATCAACAGTATTATCCTCAAAGATAATTATTAAATTGCTAAAAGCAAAGCTAAATTAATGTTATTGTCCTTGAACTCTTAACTTTTTTGATACCGCATCCCTGGTAATTGCGAAACTAAACCCATAAGTTCCAACTGTAACAAAGCGCCCGAAACTGAGCCAGCAGACATACCGGTTTGTTGGACAATAAAATCGAAGGGTAAAGCATCACTTGTAAACGCATCCATTACCGTTTGCAATTCTGGCGATAAAGTTGGCATTAACTTTTCTGGCGCTGTGGAAGCCTCGACTCCATCAATTTGTGGTATTGCTCCCAGCATTGTTAACAGTTCATCTAATTCCTTGACAATCAAAGAAGCTCCCTGACTCAGTAACTTTAAGCATCCTTGAGATGGATGATCGTCCACTCTTCCAGGTAAGGCATAGACATCTCTACCAAATTCATTTGCGTAGGTAGCAGTAATTAACGCACCAGATTTTAAAGGTGCTTCCATTACCAGAATAGCGCGGCTTAAACCCGCAATAATTCGGTTGCGACGGGGAAAGTGCGTGCGATCGGGTGGGGTTTTTGTGGGGTACTCACTCACAACTAACCCAGTCGTCAAAATTTGCTTGTACAAATCCCGATTTTTATGGGGATAAATTACATCTACACCAGTTCCTAAAACTGCGATCGTGCGTCCACCTGCTTTCATGGCGGCGCTGTGGCTTTCGGTGTCAATTCCCTCTGCCATCCCAGAAACAACTGTAAAGCCATTTTTAGCCAAAGCTGTACTAATTTGGCGAGTCCAACGGATACCGTATTCTGAGGGTTGGCGTGTGCCGACAATACCAACCATCGGTTTTTGTCCGAGATTTTCTTGGAGTTCGACTTCACCGCGATAGTACAAAATCGGCGGTGGACTGGGAGTTTCCAGCAGTAAGCGGGGATAATTTGCATCTGCTGGTGTCCAGAAATGGGAATTTTCTTGCTGGTGCTTGGTGAATAGTTGTTCTGGGTGCAAACGCGATCGCTGTTGTACTACTTTTTCTAGTGTCTGAAAACCAAAACCCTCCACTTCTCCTAATTCTACCTTGGTAGCGTTCCAAGCTGTTGCCAGCGTGCCAAAATGCTGTTGCAGCCGTCGCAATAATACCGGGCCAATTCCCGAAATTTGCGCCCAAGCTATCCAATATGCGCCTTCTTCCACCACGGTTTCATCCTCACGCCCACTGGATTGAGTATTCCCAAATTGGGCTTGGCTGTTGAGGGGGATGAGGGAGCAGGGAAAGAATTAATGACAAATGACAAATGACAAATGACAAATGACAAATGACAAATGACTAATAACTAATGACTAACCCCTTGACTTTTGACTCTTGACTCTTGACTATTAACTATTGACTATCTATCTTCTGATCTTCTGTGATGAAATATTTTTATCGTCTTTTAATAAGCCTATCTGGGTGCTTAATATTTTTACTGGTGCATAGTGGTCTTGGTTTGTTGCCTAGTTTGGCAGCCGAGAAAGTTACTGTCAGATACGGGTTGTTTGAGCAATCGATCCCGGTGGCAGATATACGCAACTATGGCGAGAAGCAAAAGGCTTCTAGCGATTTACAATCTTTCTTAGATTACCTCAGCGCTAAAGAGAAAGAGAAGTTTCAAGAAGCCCTTCAAGTGAAAATGTCGCTTGATATTGTGGCTTTAGATAAGTTGATAAATTCAGGAATGGGCAAGCAAATTTTATCTTTTGCTTCTGGTGCGATCGCCCGTCGCGATCAAGCCAGTACACAAGCCCTACGTTCTGCCATTATCATCGGAGCAAAATCACCAGAAGGTCTAGGATTAATCAGCTTTTTAGAAGCATATCCTAGTAATCAACTAGTTGTTGACGTGTCAAAAATTTCTAAGCTAGTTGGACTGGCAAATTCCTCTTCTAATTCTGCTGATGCACCACCAAAAGACAATGTAAGTTCTTCACCTTTTGGAAAAATTGCACTGCAATATCAAATACTCGCCGCCCAAGATAAACAGTTTTCAGGTTGCTTATTTGGCGATTCTATTTCGGCTGGGCTTGGTAATACCCTTGGAAGCGGCACTTTTAATTTTGGGTTAAATGGCCTAAGCACAATCTCATTACTGGAACAATTGAAAAGTTTAATTTCTACTAAAGTTAAATGCGAAAAAGCTATTATTGCCGTAGGTGGAAATGATGCTTGGTATGGAATTAGTGATGAATTGTTTAGCAAAAATCTCCAAGAGGCGATCGCACTTGTTAGAACAATGGAAAATAAAGAGATTTTTCTGATTCCGGCTTTTTATTCAACAGTTGCAGCCAGCTTAGATCCAACTGTTGCAGCCCCACTTCCTAAAGTTGAACAAATTAATGTTCTGATTAATCAAGTCGCTGAAAAAGAAAAAGTACCAGTTGCAGCAGCAGGACTAGCACCATTGTATGAAAATAATGTTCTTAAAGAGAATTTTACGAGCGATGGCGACCATCTCAATGCCGAGGGTCTAAAAATTTATCGACAAGCATTATTACAAATACTAGATAATTCAGGTAATTCCAAATAGAAAAACATTCCAAATTTTCTTGTGTAATAGGTGTCCTAATTCAACATAAAACACTCAGTAGATAGATCCCCGACTTCTTTAAGAAGTAGGGGATCTGGGAATTACAAATTATTACTTTTAGGCTTTCCAATTCAAAAACCGCGCATAGATATAAGCGATGCCTTCATCAAGAATTGTCCGCACACCTTGGCTAGAAACCCACCATTTGTTTGGATCGTAATCATGAGTTTTAGCTGCGATCGCACCAACTTGGACTTTAGGTGTAAGTATTTTTCTGAATAGAAACCAACTCCTACGGGTGTGAACATCCAAAGAAAAAACATTAATTGATTGTAGCTTTAAATTGGAATCGGATAGCCAGCGATAAAATTCAGCAGCAGATGCATAACTACGATCCTTTATTACCATTGGTGTCGGAACAGCTACTACCTTCTCCGATTCTAAACCGAGTTTCTCGAAGGTAGCAGCTGATACTTCTGCAAAGCTTTTATATTCGCTAAGATAATTTCCTTTTTCTATCGATCCTCCTGTAGTAATTACTAGATTATAAGAACCGTTTTTAAATTCAGTTAAAGCTTGTTGTATGGCATAATCTGGTAGCCATCCTTCAACAACTAATACTTCTGCTGATTTAATAGGGGAAGTCACGGCGAGAAATGAGTGTACATGAGTAATAGCGAAAAATATTAAATAAACAATCGAAGCGATCGCAATCGCCCACCCCTGAGCCGTAAGTGTCCACATTTCTTGGCGTTTTATTAGTTTGATTTTTGGAAAATTTTTACGCCGACGGTTTTTTGCCTGCATTAAATTTTAGCTAGACGTTGTTCTTTCAAGTAAGTAAATACAGATTTATCTCCAATATCAGCAGGAATTTCTTGTACTGTCTTTCGCAAAGCAAATACCAAAAACAACGTTGCCCAAATTCCTAATAAAACACTTTCCCCCTGAGTTGGTAAAATTCCCACCAAATGTCCTAATAACAGCAGCGGTACTATTAGGGTTAATACTTTAGTTTCCAAGCGATTGAAGCAAAAAGCCTCTTTAAAATAAATCCCTGTCAAAGCAACGAAAATAAAACCAACCCCAAATAAGGTAAGAGGCTGATTGTAAACAGTCAGAGCTAAAGGTTGAGTACTAGAGATTGCCAGAATTACTGATGCCATACTACCGATCGCCCAAAAAATTTGCAACATTCGATGCAGTGATGCCATGTAGATATGAATGGTAAATAAACTTACACCAAGAGCGAGACCAAAACAAGCATATAAAGGTGTAAGTGCAGTGACAACAGTCGGGTTATTGTTGAACAAAATCAAAGCGCTGCCTACAGCAAAGCTGACTGCTGCTACCATTAAGCCAGCGCGGTAGATCATTACGCCAGTGCGATCGCTCTGAGTAATTGTAAATTCCCCAAACTGACCTTGATAAACTTCTGGTGGAGGTAGTGTTTGCGTAGTCATAGTTAAAAATATTGTTACGATTTACTAATAGAGTACAATGGGAAATTGCTGAAGGGTTGCTTTTATTATCGATAATGAGACAAACTTTATGGCACAATCACAAAGTTTTAAGCAATTTTTGTCGTATTTAGTATAGCTAAAAGTGAGATGAGCGATCGCATTAGAGAATAATTTCCACTTAAGTCGATAGCGATCGCAACTAGACAAAGTGTATAATTCGTTTCAAAAATACGCCTTGTGAATCCAAGGTAGGGTGAGATGAGCGATCGCATAATTGGGCGCAAGAAATCAGCCGCATCAACTTTTACGAATCCGTCGCTTGCCTCACCAGGTATTCCGACACTAGCGAACCCAATACACGGCTTTGGTTCACAAATCAATACTGCTCCACTCCAAACAGTAACTGAAGTCGCCCCAGACCTTCAAGAGGCACAGTCTGCTGATGGGCAATTATTGGAACCAGAAGTGATCAAAGAAAAGCCCCTTAGTCACGACATAAGTCGCATATCATTACGTCGTCCACAGGCAAAACTTACGGTTGGTCAGCCTGGAGACAAATACGAACAAGAAGCGGAGATGAATGCTCAGGCATTTACGCACAAGCAAGATGTTTACTTTGGTGCGGGGAAGGCTCCTACCCATGAATTGACTCATTTGGTGCAGCAAACTGGTGATTCAGCAAGCCACAAGGTTATTCAGCGCTATCAGGCAGGTGAATCAGGACATGGCTCAATAGAGAAAAAAGGCTTGATATTAGCTGGCTTCACTGCCGACGAAGCAGCAGAGGCTTATCTGGGTAATTGGATGCGTGATTTATCACAACTCGGCCCAGATCTGTTTCCTTTGGTGGAACTGCTGGGAATGGGGGAATTTGGCAAGCCAATCGACCAGAGTAAACTGGGAACCTATGTTCCTTCAGAACACATGGATAATCCCGACGGAGGTAATACCGTTGAAGATCCGACTTCAGCAACCACTGCAAAGGATGCTGATGCTCGTAATGAAAATAAAAAGCAACTGTCCGAATCCCAAAAGAAAGACCAAGAAGCAGCTGATGCAGCCTATGCCGAGATCAAAGCTGCCGCAGCAAAGAATCGTCTGCCAGCTTATATCGAGCGCGGCAAGTTTATGGCTAAGAGAAAATTGGTAGAGGCAATCAAAAAAGGTGACACATCAGAGGGACGGGAGGAGATGAGTAGCGCTTTACATGCTATAGAAGATTATTTTTCTCATACCAACTTTACTGAAGCAGCCATCTGGTTACTGGCAAAGGAAAACCCAGCTAAATATAAGCCTCTGATGGCTAAGATGTCCCAGACAACTTTAGGGATAGGTACAGCAACGGTGGGTGGATTAGATAAAAAAGGACTACCCCAAATTATCAGTGGCACTTATGTTGCAGGTGCTAACAACATGGTCAGTAAAATTGAATTACTCAAAACCGAACTAGAGAGTGGGGCTTTAACTGTAGCCTTGGTAAAAGGCTTGATGATGAAAGGAGGCATTACAGCAGATGTTCTTGCCAACAAGTTAGGTGAGAAGATGGGAGTTAAACCAATCCTCAGTACTGTTGAAGGTGGGATAGGTGCAGTAGTGGGTGGTGTAGAAGGAG
This sequence comes from Nostoc sp. LEGE 12447, assembly GCF_015206985.1. NCBI lineage: Bacteria > Bacillati > Cyanobacteriota > Cyanophyceae > Nostocales > Nostocaceae > Nostoc > Nostoc sp. LEGE 12447. The sequence continues at coordinate 10,413 of NZ_JADEXT010000055.1, forward strand.
CAGTTAAAGGTACTGCTAGCGGCGCGAGAGCAGGCGGGGCGACAGGTCGGAAAATCGGTGGGCTTTTTGGTAGCCTTGGCGAAGTTGTGGGTGAAGAAATTGGCGAGCAAGTTGGTGGTGTAGTTGGCGCTGTAGTTGGCGGTGTATCCGGTGCGAGAGCAGGCAAAGCCGCAGGTGAAGAAATGGGCGAACAGGATGCCGAAGCCATTATTAAAGCAGCTGGCTTTGCGATTAAAGGTGGTATGGTTGTAATTACGACCGGGACTGTGGCTATCTTACTTACACTCTTCCCAGCAATTGCAGCGGATTTGGCAGAAGTTGTCACTGTGGCGAAAAGTAAATTAGGACAAAAACTATTAGATGCTTATGCTGAGAAAAAAGTGGCGGAGTCCGCTAAGGAGTCAAAAGCTAAAGGGTTGACCGGCCCCACTCACTCAGAGCTTGCCAAGGATGCTCCCGACCACCCGCTCTTTGATGCTTCTGCCTCGCTGGCTGTGGAGGCGGTGAAAGGAGTTGGTGTTGCCATGAAAGTAGCGTGGGCACAGAATAAGACGAATCCTCCATCAACAGAACCTGTTGGCACAGAGGCAGTTACGAACCAGGTTGATAAATATGTCTGCGCTTTAGATGGTGATGGGTGGTGGCGACCCATTATCGAGAAACAAGCAACGGCGGCTGGGATTACAACTTCTGGTGGTGCAGACAATTAATAATGTTCCAACTCGTTTTAGGGTGAATTTATAGCTTTAGTAAAATGTGCGATCGCATTAGAGAATAATTTCCACTTAAGTCGATAGCGATCGCAACTAGACAAACTGTATAATTCGTTTCAAAAATACGCCTTGTGAATCTAAGGTAGGGTGAGATGAGCGATCGCATAATTGGGCGCAAGAAATCAGCCGCATCAACTTTTACGAATCCGTCGCTTGCCTCACCAGGTATTCCGACACTAGCGAACCCAATACACGGCTTTGGTTCACAAATTAATACTGCCCCACTCCAAACAGTAACTGAAGTCGCCCCAGACCTTCAAGAGGCACAGTCTGCTGATGGGCAATTATTGGAACCAGAAGCGATCAAAGAAAAACCCCTTAGTCACGACATAAGTCGTATATCGTTACGTCGCCCACAGGCAAAACTTACGGTTGGTCAGCCTGGAGATAAATACGAACAAGAAGCTGACATGACGGCAAATCAAGTCATATCGATGCCTGATTCTGGCGTACAACGTGACATTCTACCAGAAGAACAGAGTCAAGAAAAGGTTCAAACCAAGCCTTTAGCAGCTGCAATAACTCCTCTAGTGCAGAAAGAGCAAAACCCCCAAAATATCCAACCTATTTCACAGGCTGTGATTCAACGAGACGATCAGACTGACAAAAATCTTAATCCTCAAGAAGGAACATTGCTGCTGTTGGAAAAGAACCGTCCAAGTGTGGAATCTGCAAGAGCAAATGCACTGGTGCGGCTAGGAAAAATTACCAAGTTGCAGAGCGATGGCAACCGAGCCATTGGGTCGTTAAAGGGACAACTGCTAAGGGTCTCTGAGCGTTACGATCAAGCTTACAAACAGTTTGCCACAGTTATGGCTGCTGCCCAACAGGAAGCCCGCGATCAGCAAGAGTTAGTTGATCTGGTGGTAGGAATTGCCATTGGTGTTGCGGTTGGGCTTTGTTTTGAGGCAGTGGGAGCAGCAGCACTTGTAGAAGGATTAAGTAAGGGGGCTGCAACAGGATTGGGTAAATGGGCATTTATGGCAGCTGGTGAAGCTGCCGGTGAAGTTGGTGAGGCTGGTACTGCGAAGGCAACAGGTGGACTGACTGATGTCGCCGGGAAAGATATACAACCCGATGGGCTTAAACCTGAAGTGTTAAAGATGGAGATTTGGAAATCCTTAAGTAAACTGCATGAATCAATGGCAAAGATTGGATCAGGTAGTTTAGATCAGGCATTATTAATGGCCGCAGCAGAGTATGCAATCGGTGAGATCAAAGCACAGCGCGGCGGCGGTGCAGATATGACCCCTGACGAGGATGTTGATCTTGTTATGGCTGTCCTCAGTACTGACAAAGGATCTAAGGCATTGGATAAAGCACTTGACCAAGCGAGCGAAAAAATGTCTGCTTTAGAGGGGAGTATTGCCAGTATGCCTAACTATGATGTCATCCAGATGGAGAAAGATATTTGGATTTTATGGATGAGCAGGCTAAAGAAGGATTCTAACATCATAGATATCGATGCAATTGAGGATCATCTCGCATCACTTGGAATAGTGGATTTTGGTATGTATACAACAGACGCAGAAGAGAATGAAGCGATTGAAAAGGCACAACAGCAAGCAGCCGATGTCCGCAAGCGTCGTAACCAAGCTGTGAGTGCTGGTACCTCTGGGCCGACTCTAGGTAATCAGTAGTGCGATCGCATTGCAAAATAATTTCCACTTAAGTCCATAGCGATCGCAATTAGATAAATTTTATGATGTGTGTTATCAATATGCCTATGGTTAAGCCATAAATGAAGGAAGTGTGATATGAGCAATGACGGACAACAAGCTTCTGGGCATCTACGCATAGTTCAGCACCAAAAAGCAGGTATATCCACTGTTCTAAATCCGTCCCTTGCTTTATCAACTATTCCCACACTGGCTTCTCCAATGCGTGGCTTTGGTTTACAAACAAATAATCCTCCAATCCAAAGACTAACTGAGGCATCAACAGAGCTTCAAGAAGTGCAGTCTGCTGATGAGCAATTCTTGGAACCAGAAGCCGTCAAACAACAGCCCCTTAGTCATGATATTAGTCGCATATCCTTGCATCGTCCCCAGGCAAAACTCACGGTTGGTGCGCCAGACGACCATTATGAGCAGGAAGCCGATAAAGTTGCCGATCAGGTTATGCGAATGGCTGAACCAGAGCCAATAGGTTTGCAGAATACACAGACTCAAGACCAAGTGCAAACTAAGCCTCTAGCCTCTGCCATAACTCCCTTAGTGCAACGGGAGGCAATGCCAGAAGAGGAAGAGGAACTACAAACGAAACTTATTAATGCATCTATCCAAAGAGAGATTTTACCAGAAGAAGAATTACAAACTCAGCGATCGCTACAACTCGCTACCAATGACAGCTTCCAAACTGGGGAAAACTTTGAGAATCGGCTAAACAGCAGTGAAAGTGGAGGAAGCCCATTACCAGATGCCGTGCGTTCTTTCATGGAACCCCGCTTTGGTACAGATTTTAGTCAAGTACGGGTACATACAGGCACTCAATCGGTGCAGATGAATCAGGATTTAAATGCTCAGGCATTTACGCACCAGCAAAACATTTTCTTTGGTGCAGGCAAGTCACCAGGTAATGATGCATTAACCGCCCATGAACTGACTCATGTGGTGCAGCAGACAGGAACAGCCCAGAGAAAATTGATTCAACGGGCAATTAACCCTACATACGATCTGACACACGGTATTTTTGAAGTAAATGCCACACCCAACGGCGCGAGTTTACCGATTACTATTCGTTTCAAACCCAAAACCACCGCTCCCTACTCTAACCAGATTGGACTGATTCAGATTGTGCGTCTGACAAATGCTACAGGTACAAATGTCGAACCTCAGTCTTTACCTGCTGCTAGTGGTGCTAGCCTCCGTACCACTGCTGATGCAACCACGGGAGTTGAAGGCGGATATTTCACTGATGCGCTGCATAATGATGCACCTGCTCACGGTGGTACAGGAACCAATGCCGCAGCCGGAAGTGCATTACCTGCCCAGTACCCCTTTGGTAACGACCCAGCCCAACCCAATCCCGCAACCCCTGGACTTTCACGACCCTCTTCTAGTGGGGCAAGTGGAGCCACTATTGGTTACAAACGCTCCGATGACCCCACCGACATCAAAGCAGCAGAACTAACCGATGCTCCCGGAGGGGCTGGTGAGTTCAACTTCGACTTTCAGACGGTGGCTAAGGGAGAAGACACCATGACAACTTACGGAGCGCTTCATTGGGGCTTCCAAATCCGTGCTGGCAAAGTTGAGAACGATCATGCATCAGCACAGGATGGTCAATCTGCCACCTTCGATGCAGCTTTGCAGAAGCATCAAGATTTTTACGTACACGAACCAGTCATTTTTTACTTTGATTTCGACAGCGACCAACTGAGTTCCAGCGAAACAGGCAAGATTGATACATTCTTAGATTACCTGCGGCGATTCCCTGATGTAAAAGTAACTCCCGAAGGCTTCGCTGACAGGCGCGGCGGCGCATCTGGGCACAACCTCGATCTATCTCTACGCAGAGCGCAGGCAGTGGGAGCAGCCCTGCGTGCTAAGGGTGTAGCTGAAGCTCAAATTAGTGCTGTTACTATTGGCTCTGGTTCAACCGAAGACTTTACCCCTGATGCCACAACTAACCAAGATACAGAAGCAAATCGCCGGGGTAATCGTCGAGTTGTCTTGAGCTTTCAGCATGTGCCAGCAGCAGCACCAGCAGCACCAGCAGGGGGAGGAGGGACACCTTGATCTTGAGAACAATAGGAATATTCGTGATAGTTGTGATGCTGGCCATCGGAGGAAATTTGTATATGAATAATCAAGACGCTACCGCGACACCTATGGAGCAGATCAAAGCACGTCTCTACTCTACAGATCAAGACACTAGCGCTTTAGCACTAGGTGAATTGATTCGTTTAGGCAAAAAAGCCACCCCGATTTTGTTGGAAGCCTTGACTAACCCCAACCCCCGTACCCGTCGGCTTGCAGCCGAGGGACTGAGCGAAATTGCCGATCCCGCTAGTGCCGATGCTTTGTTCCAAGCTACCCATGACACTAATCCAGAAGTGCGTGCCCGTGCTGCCACTGCCCTACACCAATTAGGAGATAAACGCTCATTATCCGCTTTGGTCGCTACCCTTGATGATTACCCTGACATTCTGCACAATCCCTACACAGCTTCGATGTATCCTTTAATGCGAGGCGGAAAAGAAGTTTTACCTTTGGTAATTCCTCTTTTGCAAGCACCAAACGATCTCACTCGTGAGCGGGCTTTTTTGATTGTTAAGGCTGTAGTGAGTAAGCTACCCCAAGGGCAAGACTGGAATCAGTTGTGGCAGAGTTTGGGAAGTTATGATCCCGCAGGCCAAAAGGCAGAACGTGACAAGGCTGCTCAAAAATGGCAGGAATGGTTGAGCAAATAATTTAATTAGTCACAAAAAAACTAAGTATGTTACGAAACGTAAATAGGCTTAAAACCCTTACTAATGACCAATGACAGCCTTAGCCAGTTAGCTTTAATTTCGCCAACTTACTTACCCATTAGTAGGGGAGTTACCTAACCGTATTATCGATTCCCTCTACGATTATTGAACCCAAACAAAGCGCGGTGGTGAGCGATGCCGCGGCTGCTAGCGCCGCTACCGTCCGAATGTGATTCCAGATTATCCAGTTGGTCAAGTAGCTAGACCATAGGCTCGCACCTTCAGTACTGTCCGGCTCGACTTTCGCCAGGGCTTCGTTGAGCGGTACATTGAAAACTATTGTCACGCCTAATGTACCAACGAGGTAGAGCAAGCTGCCGAGAAGCAAGTAGGCGGCACCGGGTTGATGCCACTTTAATAGCGAGGAGATTAAAAGAAAGATACAAGCCGCAGCCGTTCCCAAAAACGCTGTCATAAAAAATGGATTGATTACCGTGATATTGATGGATTGCATAGCGGCAATGCCCTGCGGCGGTTTCAGCCGAGCAAGAGCGTTCATCACGAAAGTCGAGAAGGCGAAGAAGACTCCGGCTATCAGCCCGCAGCCCAGTGCCGAGAAAAGCTTTAATGCGAAATAATATTGTTGAGTTATCAGATGTTGTAGCATCGCCTCACCGAAAAAATGGGTATGAAGCCCCGTCCTTGCAGGACGATCACCTGTTCTATCTGTATGGGAAATGAGTGCCTTTGCTCCATACTTACTAATGATAATGTAAAAAAAGATAGCCCTAATATAGGTTTGCTAACCAAGCTAGAAAAAAATCTATCCAGTCCATAAGTTTTTTACCTCATTAAAACATCACTTTCTCTACTTATCCATTGAAATTCTGAGTTGAGAATTTCTTCAACTGTAATGTCGGGAATTTGAGTTACCCATCTCACCCAGTTGTCGGGTGCAAGGCTAATTAAGCGTTTGGTGCTGATATCTGCGGGTTTTGGCATTGTCAAAAAATCATACATACTACAATATCCAGATCCCCAGAACCTTCTCAGTGCATGAATTGAAAATAAGCTAGTAGTGATGCAATACTTTTCGGTTAAGGGTTAAAGGGGAAAGGGAAAGGGTTTGAATTTCCCTTTCCCCTTTAACCCTTCCCCAGACCAAAAGAGAGATTATTGGGTTTAACCGAAAAGTATTGAGTAGTGATGAATAATCTCCTCTCAGCATTATTTGCACTTTTCTGTATATGTAGGACATTCATCTCCAATTAAAATAGGCGGATACTTTAAAGAGGACATTTAAAAGAGTGCTGATTTTAAATATTACCTGCAATGGCTAAGTATTGAGAAGTAAAGCTTAAAAAAACTTTTAATTTGGATAAAAATATGGTGATGAAAAGTTTGAAAGAACATCAAGTTTATGGGCATTTAGCAGTGGAAAAGAAGCTTGGTATTCTTGTTGTCGATGACCACCAATTAATTTTGACTGGTACTCTTGATGTCTTAAATCGAAAGTATCCTGAAGCTACTATTATCAAGGCTCAGACGGCAAAAGATACACTTTCTCAAGTGCAATGTTACCAGTTTGACTTGATTGTGATGGATTTATCAATTCCCGATCGCCAAGGGGAGACAGCAGAAATTGATACCGGAATTAAGCTGTTGCAAACTTTACTTAAAGAATATCCCCATCAGAATTTCATAGTGCAAACTAGTTATGTGAAGGCGTTAATCAGAATTAAACACGAGATTGATAATCATCAAGGTGGGTTTGCGATCGCAGATAAAGGATTACCCGAAGATGAAATGCTCATGCGGGTTAATTTAGCACTTCAGGGTGCAACTCACACCAAAGACATCAAAACAGGAATCGAACTCAAGCCGGAATGGTTGGATGTGTTGCGTTTGGCTTTTGAAGAGAGTTTGACAGATAAGGCGATCGCAGACAGAATGTATAAATCGGAGCGAGCGGTACGTACTTACTGGACGAAGATTCAGGATGTTTTGGGGGTGTATCCTGAAGACTGCAAGCAAAGTGGTAAGAATATGCGAATCCTCACCGAAATTCGTTCCCGTGAAGAAGGTTTAATTGATTAATTACAGCTATTTTCACCTAAATAGACCACACGCTAAAGGTATCAGCTGTACCTCTACGACAAATGTCATTCAAATACTTTCAATATGCTCTAAATATAGGGAAAATTAATCCTAAATTAAATGAGAAGGGGAATCTGGAATCGTATTTGCCAAGAATTTGGGTTGTGGTCGCTGGCTGCACCTCCAGGGATTATAGTCCTATTTATGGTGATGTTGATCCGAATAACTGGGGGAATGCAATCTTGGGAATGGATGCTTCTCGATACGATGTTACGTCTACGTCCGGTAGAAAAACGTGATGAACATATAGTAATTGTGGGTATCGATGAAAAGGATATTACATGGGTTAAGCAGTATCCAATTCCAGATGAGAAGATTGCAGAGTTGCTCACCAAGTTGGAAACTTATAAACCCATAGCTATTGGTTTGGATATCTTCAAAAATGTTCCTGTTGAACCTGGTGGCGAACAACTAGCACAGGTATTACGGTCAAATTCTAAGATTATTGGCATTGAAAAAATTTTACCACCCGCAGAAACTTCACCACCCCAGAGCTTGCCACCCGAAAGAGTTGGATTTATTGATTTACCTAATGATGAGGATAGCAAAAATCGGCGCTATTTGTTGTATACGCCGAATCCTAAAAATATCAACGAAGATAAATATTCTTTAGCATTGCAGTTAGTTACTAAATATTTAGACGCAAAAGGAATTGAGTTGCAAACGGGAAAAAATGACCCGAATACAATCAAATTTCGTGCGATTGAATTACCCCGAATTACCCATAATTTTGGCGGATACGTCAGGGTCGATGATGGGGGATTGTCAATTTTAATGAACTTCCGCAACAGTGAGCAACCTTTTAATGTTGTGTCGCTACGCGATATTCTCAATGGTCAAGTTGATGCAGAATTGCTGCGCGATCGCATTGTGTTAGTTGGCAACCGCAACCTGAGTACGGGAGATGCTATTTATACATTTGCCTTGCCTGGCTTAAAATTAAGCGGTCAAATTTATGGCATTGACTACCACGCTCATGTGATCAGTCAAATTTTGAGTACTGTAATGGATGGTCGCCCAATGTTGCACAGTTGGGGAGATATTGGAGAGTATACATGGATATTGATTTGGGGGGTTTTGCCGATTATGATCGGACGGCTGACCCAATCTGTTTGGAAAAATATACTGTGTGTGAGTGTAGCGGGATTTTGTCTGTTTAGCTGCGGGTATATGATGCTGTGGGTGTGGGGTGTATGGATTCCTGTAACACCGGGTTTACTTGTATTAGCCGTAAATGGCGTAGGTTTGAGTGCTTTTGCATTTTACCAGCATGATAAATTCTTGCGATCGCAAATTCACGAACGTCAAAACACCATTCAAAATACTTTTACCGTAATTCATAATGGCCCTTTGCAAACCCTCGCTTATGGATTAAAGCATCTACGTGCTAAAGATATCTCTTACGAGCAATTGCTGGGACAATTTGAAAAACTCGATCGGGAGATTAGAGAGATTGGCGAATTTCTCAAACTCGAAGCATTAACTACAGAAGAGAGTTTGCGTTTAGGTAGCGGATTAATTCTTGAATTGAATCGACCACTTCACGATTTGTTATATGAAGTTTATTCTAGTACCTTAGAACGAAAGGATTTTGAAAATTTTAAAACATTAAAAGTTAAAATTCGCAATTTTGACCCAATTGATGATAAATATTTAAGTATGGAAGACAAACGGGGAGTTTGTCTTTTTTTAGAAGAAGCTTTGTGTAATGTTGGCAAACATGCCCAAGGAGTCAAGCGTGTAGAAGCATCAGGTATTTGTAGTTTAAATAACTATAAATTGTCCGTCAAAGATAATGGTTCGGGAATCACATCAAAACTAGAAAATAAAGGCACAAAGCATTCTAAAATACTTGCTCAACAATTAAGAGGAGAGTTTCTACGCGAATCACTTTCTCCTCGCGGGACTATCTGTGAACTTAGTTGGAAACTTAAGAGAGAATTTGAGTTTTAAAACTTATATTTATGATTCTGCTCAGAGAATGTTTGAAAAGTAGCAAATTGTCTCACTATTCCTCCGATATCCCCCAAACAATGGGGGAATAAGCACTCAAAGTCCTCCACTTTATCGGAGGATTTAGGAGGAGCTAAAAATATTTGATACATAACTAGCCACTTTTAAAACAATCTCTCATAGAAATCGGAAAAAATTAAGAATTTTAAAAGTTTCAGATAACCCTACAATCAACAACATCTACCATGAGTCATCAACATATTGGATTTTGGCGAAATAACCGCAGACTTACAAGCTTAGTGGTGGGCATGGTTTTTCTAATGACAGCATTGCCAGCATTTGCTGAGTTTAAACCACGCGATCGCAAACCCGCTAGCGGACATTCCCGTGCGGGTGGTTCCCGTGGATGTCCAAGTAACGGCAGTATCCCTCTGACACAGCTTGCACCTCAGACATATATCGGTAAAACCACTTCCACCCGTCCAATGTTAGCTTGGTATATGTCAAGTTCCCAAAATGTGCGATTCCGATTGGCTGAATTTGATTCAAGCAACAACCCTAAACAAATTGGCAAAGTTAAAGAAATACCCACAATAGTCGGGATTAACAAGCTAGAACTTCCCCGCGACTACCCTGAACTCACAGTGGGCAAAACATATTCATGGCAAATCTCAATTGACTGCGAAAATAGCCCGATTGTTAGACGTGCAGAATTTACCGTTATTCAGCCTCAATCACTTGCTAAAAACCAATTTACTAGCATTGCCGAAAGCATAAATTATTATGCTGAAAACGAGCTGTGGTATGAAGCGCTCCAAGAAGCATTGAAAGGAACTGATAATGGTAAACTAGGGCAGAGCGGGGCAACTTTAGTTAAAAACCTTGCAGACTCAGAAATATTGATAGGTAACGACGTAGAACAGAAAAATACTCAGCAACGCATCGAATACCTCCAGAAGATTGCTAGCGATCGCTAAATTGATGATTTAGATCCCCGACTTCTTTAACAAGTCGGGGATTTAATATCTAGTCCTACAGAAGAAATGGGGAAATAGAAATTATGAAAATTTTGCGGTTTAGCGTCGCAGGATGGTTAGGGTGCGTGGGAGCAGTTGCAGTTTCTATTCATCCTGCTTTTGCTCAGTTAACTCCCGATAACAGCCTGGGGAAAGAGCGATCGCAAGTCATTCCTTTTAATCAAAATAATGACATTATCGATGGGGGCGCGGCTCGTGGCATTAACCTTTTTCACAGTTTTCAAGATTTTAACGTCGGTGATGGTCGAGGTGTTTATTTCGCCAATCCAGACGGGATAACAAATATTTTTTCTCGTGTTACTGGTGGGAACTCATCAAATATTTTCGGAAGATTGGGTGTATTAGGTGATGCAAATTTGTTTTTGCTAAATCCAAATGGCATTGTGTTTGGTAAAAATGCCCAGTTAGATATACAGGGTTCTTTTTTGGGGACGACAGCAAATAGCTTAGTTTTTCCCAATAGAGTAGAGTTTAACGCCACAAATCCTCAAGCACCGCCGTTATTGGCTATCAGTGTACCAGTAGGTTTGCAGTTTGGTTCGCAACCAGGAAGCATTACCAGTCAAGCAGTGAATGAGTTGTCTGTTGGATCTGGTAGCACTTTAGCACTTATGGGCGGTGAAATTGCCTTGGATGATAGTTTGTTATTTGCCTCAAATGGACAAGTGAAATTGGGAGCAGTCGGTGGAGACACAACCGTTGGGCTGAATGTCAATGGCTCCTTATTAGGTTTTAAGTTACCAGAAAATTTTGGACGCGCACCCATCAGCTTAACGAATGCAACAATTTTCGCTACAGGTGTAAATGGTGCAATTGAGCTATTTGGCGGAAAAATTGGGCTAAATGGTTCCTTTCTTTATGGTAGCAATGGCGGCTCAATTATTGTTGATACAACTCAATTTAGTTTGGATGGCTCTGTAATTCAGAGCGCTACTTTTGGTGCAGCGAGGGGGGGTAATATTCAAATTCAAGCCAGCGATGCAGTGACTCTCACTAACAGCAGTCGTATTTTTTCTAGTAGCGCCGCTCTAGCGACAGGTGCGGGTGGTGATGTTACTGTCAATGCCGGGAAAATCACAATTACCGGAGATGGAAATACGCAAAATAGCAGTGGTATCTCTGTAAATACCCGTGGTGCAGGTAATGGGGGAAATCTCACTTTCAATGCAACAGAGTTTGTCAACATTAATGGTGGCTTTATCTCTGTTGTATCTGGAGGTGCAGGTAATGCAGGAAACTTGACAGTGCAAGCTACAAATGCTGTCAATATAACTAACCGAGCTTCTTTAGGACTTGGAAGCTTGAGTTCAGGTTCAACAGGTAATCTGCGGATTGAAACGGGCACTTTGCGAGTTCAAAACAATTTCTTTGGGGGAGGAGTGACAGCACTTTCATCTGGTGGTGGAAGTGTCGGTTCTATTTCCATTCAGGCTCGCAATGCGGTTGAGGTGACTCAAAGTAATATATCTACAGGTATTGTTACACAATTTGGAAGTAAAACTCAAGCAACAGCAGGGGATATCACCATTGAAACCCAACGACTCAATCTCAAAGATGGGGGTTATGTCAGTACGACTACTTCTAGCAGTGCAAATGCAGCTAACATTTTTATTAAAGCTAGTGACTACGTAGAGATTAGCGGTTTTTCTCGCGGTTCCTCTAGCGGGGTACTGAGCCAGTCGAGCTTTGGCTCAGGAAATGGGGGTAATGTAACGATAGAAACGCCTCGACTCTCCCTAACTCAAGGAGGAAATATAAGCACCTCATCCACTACAAGCAGTGGTAATGCCGGGGATATTACCATCCGCGCCAAAGATGTAGAATTGGACGGGTTTGTTTTCGTACCGAAGGAACAGTTGAATATACTAAATAACCCTGCTGCGGAAGAAATTTTGTCTGAGCCTCTTGCACAAGAAGTTCTGTCTCGGTTCGGGGGTTTTTTTTATATGAGTGACTTAACCTCGGATGTGATTGGAAGTAATGCCAATGTGCGGGGCGGCACGATAACTATTGACACAGAGCGCTTGCGGTTGAGTAATGGTGGAAACATCTCAACCTCAGTATTCGGAGGGGGACGCGGACAAGGAGGTAATTTGGTAGTTCATGCCACTGATTCTATTGATATTACTGGGGTTGGTGCAGAACGACTAGATGGTTCATTTGTGCCATCAGGTTTATTCGCAGAATTACAAACGGGGGGAATTGGTTCTGGGGGAAACATTAACGTGACAACAGGACGCTTAAACCTCAGCAATAACGGAGAAATTTCTGCCTCTACATTCAATCAAGGTAATGCAGGAAACATTACGATTAATGCCAATCAAATTGATTTACGTGGAAGTAGCAGTGTCAGAACTCAGGTTGATGATGAAGCTAAGGGTAAGGCAGGCAATATCAGCATCAAAGCTCAACTATTAAATGTACAAGAAGAATCGCAGATATCATCGGCAACTCAAGGAAATGGAAATGCCGGGAATTTAACGGTACAAGTTGATAACATTATCCTCACTGGTTCAGACAGTGAGTCTGCAACTGGCTTAATATCATCAGTTGACGAAAAGGCTAATGGTCAAGGTGGTGATATAGATATTACTAGCGATCGCCTGATTGTACGCGATGATGCTGAAATTGTCTCTGGCAGCCTCGGTACAGGTGACGCTGGAAATATTAGAATTAAGGCTAATTTTCTGGAAGTTATTGGTAAAGGCAGTGCGATCGCTTCTTTCACAAATGCAGGTAATGGTGGTGACATTACACTCGATATCGCTGATTTATTACTTTTGCGCGATCGCGGTTTAATTTCAACTACCGCAGGTAGGGCACAAGCTGGGGGTGATGGCGGTAACATCAACATTAACTCTAAATTCATCGTCGCTAACACCGAAGAAAACAGCGACATCAGCGCAAATGCATACACTGGAACAGGTGGAAAAGTTCAAATCAACTCCCAAGGTATATTCGGTATCGAGTCGCGTCCACAGCCAACCGACAAAAGCGACATTACTGCCAGTTCGCAATTAGGTGTTTCAGGCATAACAAATATTAACGCACCCGATACCAGTTCCATTCAAAACAGCTTTACTCAAGCATCTCCAAACCTCATCGACACCAATGCACTCATCGCCAATAGTTGCATTTCACGCAGTTCCAAACAAGGTGGTACATTTTTCATCACTGGTTCTGGCGCTTTACGTAATAGTCCAGGGAATGGATTAATTTCAGTATATTCCACTGGTAAGGTGCGTAATGTTGAACCAACATCACGTGCTTGGAAAAAAGGCGACCCTATTATCGAAGCAGAAGGGCTTTATCGACTGGCTAATGGACAGTTGCTACTCAGCCGAGGATGTCGGTGAAGAAGTCAGGAATTTATCTGTTACTGTCAACCCCATCTAAATCCCAATGCTTATTTTGGATAAGGTTGAGCTTATATCATTTATTGATAAACAAATGCACACCCAATCAAAACAACTCAACCTACTCACTCCATCTAGAGAGTTACCTCTATATGGCAAGAGAATTTTAGTAACAGCACCGAGAAATTATGCTTATAGGTTATCTGAACAAATTATCAAACAAGGTGGTTTACCTGTTTTCATGCCTACTATCGAAACCTGCTATTTCTCAAACTACGGTAAGTTAGATGCTGCTCTTAACCACATAGCTGAATTTGATTGGATTGTCTTCACAAGTAGAAATGGCATCACTGCATTTTTTCACCGGATGAATAATTTAAATATTCCTGTATCTGTGGTACAAAAATGTCAATTATGTGCTTTGGGAAAAGATGCAGAAAGCCTATTGTCTTTTTGTGGCAAGGTAGATTTAATTCCAACAGAATCTAGTCCAGCCGGGATTGTGGCGGAATTAGCGAAAATTCCGCAAATTCATGACAAAAAAGTGCTGATACCTGCACCAGAGGTTGTTGGTTTGCCTGAGCCTGATGTTGTACCCAATTTAATTACGGATTTGCAGCAATTGGGCATAGAAGTAACTCGCGTACCCACATATATTACACAGGGCTTAGACACAAGTATCTACAGTATTGAATTAAACCTGATAAATCAAGGAATGATTGATGTCATTGCCTTTAGTAGCACGGCGGAAGTAGAAAGCTTTTTGACAATGGTCAACTCGCAAAGTGACTATGAAGGTTGCATTATTGCATGTTTTGGCCCTTATACAACAGCTAATGCGCGGAAGTTGGGTGTGAATGTCTCCATCGTGTCTAGGGATTATAGTTCATTTGAGGGATTTGCTGAAGCGATCGCAGAATTTTTTACTCTCACTTCCAATTCACACCAAGCACTTCAGGATGTAGAGTAATCAACCACATTTAACTCTAGACTAGCAGCACATAAACCCGTAGGATCAACAATGTAGTTCACATTTAGCTAGGGATTGTTACATGGCAACTTATAAAGTCACATTAAAGACTCCAGATGAAGAAAAAACTATTGAAGTTTCTGAAGATGATTACATCTTAGAGATTGCTAACGAAGAAAATGAGATGGACTTGCCTTACTCTTGTAATGCTGGTTCTTGCTCAACCTGCGCTGGTAAGCTGATTTCAGGTACAGTTGACCAATCAGATCAGAACTTCTTAGACGACGATCAAATAGATGCAGGATGGGTTCTCACCTGCGTTGCCAGACCAACTTCTGACTGTGTAATCCTAACCAATCAAGAAGATGAACTTAACGGTTAACTAAGAAAGGTGAATTTAAGAAAGAGCAAGTTTTGTAGGATGCGTTAAAACATTTGTGCTAGCGCAACTAAAATCTGAGGTAGTGCTTTACTCTCGGCAATAACACACTCTACAAGATTTAGAATTTTGCACTTTCCTAAAAAATCTATATAGCCTGAGTCATTCACACTAAAAAGCGCTCTCTAAAAAGGGAGCGCTTTTTATTTAGTTTAATAAATAGCTAGCAGATATAAAGCAGAAATTAGCCAGATGATGCTAGATTAACTTTGACGACTTTGTTCTTTTCTTCTTCAGCTTTGGGTAGCGTCAGGTTTAAGATGCCATCTTTATAATCTGCCTTGACGTTAGTATTTTGAATCCGAGTAGGTAAAGGAATTACACGTTGGAATTTACCGTAGTGAAATTCGCTCTTGATTACACCTTTCTCTTCAGCTTTAGCTTCAGACTTCCGCTCACCACTTAGGTATACAGCATTTTCTGTAACTTGCAAATCCAGGTCTTTAGCCTCAATTCCCGGAAGTTCTACTTTTAGATGAATTGCATCTTCAGTTTCTTTTAACTCAGCAGCAGGAACTCTAGAGTAGCCTCTCTCTAAAAATGCAGATGGTAAAGTTTCTTCATCAAATAAACGATTGATTTGACGTTGTATTGTGTTCAATTCTTGCCAGGGGTTCCAACGTACTAATGTCATCTTTCCACCTCGTATAATCAGTATCTTTGCTGTTCAACTAATTGAGGATTTATTTCCTTGCTTTTCATAGTATTTAAAAATAAAAGTGGTGTAAATTCGGTTTTTATCACATGATTTATGATGATTACCGAACCACAATAAATGTAGGGTAATCTTAACTAGGGAGGTTCGGTAAACTCGACAAGAAAGACCTGAATTTAAAAATTCTCTAATTTATAATTTCTAGAATATGCCTGTAAGCTAATATTAGGTAGATAGATACCTAGCTTATTTGAGAAGCCAGGTATCGGAATTACTAACCTATTTATCAGGAACAATAATATACCGATTACATTTTAGATTGTTTCTGAATAAGGTGATTTTGCCGCAATTTTTAACCAGATTATTCTGTGCAGTTTCACAAATAATTGGTATTAGGGTATTTCCTCAATCACTAATATCAATTAAAAGTGTTGTATTTTCTTGTTTTCATAGAGATAATAAAAGACTGCTAACAAACCGCTCACAAAAGACATGTCAACAAGTTGGATTTATCTCATCGCAGCAATACTTTTTGAGGTTTCAGGCACAACTTGCATGAAGTTATCAGAAGGATTTACTAAATTAGTCCCTTCAGTATTAATATTTGTTTTTTATGGACTTTGTTTTAGTTTTTTAACTCTTGCTCTCAAGAGACTTGAAGTAAGCGTGGCTTATTCTGTCTGGGCTGGGTTGGGAACTGTCCTAATTGCAATCATTGGTATTATTTGGTTTCGTGAATCTGCTACATTTATCAAACTTTTGTCGATCGCCCTAATAATTTTGGGTGTAATTGGTATAAATGCAAGCAAGTAAATAAAAATACCTGGTCTATTTTAAAATAGGCCAGGTAAATAAACCAAAACTGATCATTCTGCTTGTTGCTGTTGTAGTGAATACACCAGCAATTTTTATTATTCCGTTAGCAAAGCAAAATGAGCGGACTTAGTTAAATGCTTTTAAAAGTATAGTAAAGCTCGGTAAATATAGCCCACAAGTAATTTACTTTTAATACTTTACCAGAGACAACCAAACTCATACAGCCAACTTGGCAGGTTTTTTATACACTGAGGCGTAAAAGATATTATTTTATAGTCTCAACTTACAGTAGTTTTTATGTATTTGAACCACAACTGTCGTACTAGGGGCGCAAGGACTTACGCTCCTACCGCGTGGTCTGTTTACCTGAAAATAGTTGTAAGCTAAAAAACAATTTTGGCTTAATCCAAGCGGATTAGCTCAAAATTTATTAAACCCAGCAGAACGACGATAAAGTAACCAGATAAATAGCGGTGAACCCAGCAAAGCGGTGACAGAACCTACTGGTAGTTCTACTGCTCCTAATCTAGAGAGTAAATCTGCAAAAGTCAGTAACCATGCACCTGCAAGGGCGGAAAGTGGTAAAACAAAGCGATGATCTGTACCAACAATGAGGCGGACACCGTGGGGGACAACAAGACCAATAAATCCAATCAAGCCACTGATGCTGACTGCACCTGCGGCTAAGAGAGTGGCGACACCACCAATTAATAGGCGCGATCGCGTCAGCGAAACCCCCAAACCCACAGCCAAATCATCGCCCAAAGCCAGCACATTTACCGATCGCGCCAGTAAGCATCCCCCAATTAATGCAACAATAATATAAGGGCCAGCCGTCGAAATTTCTTGCCAACCCCGTCCATTGAGACTACCAACCAGCCAACTGAGCGCAATTTGAATTTGACCGTCTTCAGCTAAAAGCAGCAATGTACTTTGTGCAGCACCAAATAAAGAACTCACCGCCACACCGCCTAGAATCAACCGCTCAACCGAAATTCCCGACCCCGCGCGACCAAGTAAAATAACGATCGCAGAAGTCAGAATTGCCCCCATCCACGCTGCTAAAGGAATTGCGATCGGGAATATTTGCCACACAATCATCACAATCACAACTAATCCAGCACCCGCAGAAATGCCCAAAATAAATGGATCGGCAAGACTATTGCGTAACATCCCTTGTAGCAATGCTCCTGACATTCCCAAAGCTGCGCCAACAATGAGAGCAGCCGTAATGCGCGGGAGACGTAAATCCCAAAGAATTGTCTGTTTAATCGGATCGCCTTTGTGGAGTATGGCTTGCCAAAATTCCGACATACTTAAAGGTACTGCTCCTTGAGAAAGGGACAGCACTAGCGTTACCATCAGTGCTGCACTCAGGAGTAAAACAGCCCAAAGTACCCGGTGTTCAGTAAAAATTGTCTTAAATGGTTTAGTCAAATTTAGATATGCATTTTTTTTAAATATAATGCGTCTCAAACACAGATGCATTGGACATTGGGCAGGAGGGAGGGCAATACGGTTCGGTTAAAGGGGAAAGGGGAAAGGGAAAAGGTTTTGAATAAATTTTTACCCTTTACCCAGACCACAAGGAAAGTGAAAAATGCTTATCCGAACCGTATTGGGAGGGAGGAGAGTTAAAACTTAGACATTGACCCTCAGAAGGTGAAAGTTGACCCTCAGAAGGTGGAAGTTGACCCTCAGAAGGTGGAAGTTGACCCTCAGAAGGTGGAAGTTGACCCTCAGAAGGTGGAAGTTGACCCTCAGAAGGTGAAAGTTGACCCTCAGAAGGTGGAAGTTGAGCCTCAGAAGGTGGAAGTTGAGCCTCAGAAGGTGAACGTTGAGCCTCAGAAGGTGGAAGTTGAACCTCAGAAGGTGAACGTTGATCTTCTGAGGCTAAATCCTTTTATGCCCAATGCCCAATTCCCAATACCTTAAGTCAATTCCAGCCCACCTTGATAGCCAGTGACAATGCGCCCACCATCTTTGAGAATGTGGACTTCTATCTGATCGCTAGCCCAAGTAATCTGGTCTTGGAAAGCCGGGTTTAACACACGAACCCGTTGATTACTAGAAGAAACTGGAGAGTTGGGAGAATTAATTGCCAGAGATTGGACAAAAGGCCCGTCAATTAAGATATCAAGTTGTTCTAACAATTCTTGAGAACCTGGCGGCGCAGATTGAGACTGTAGTTGTTTGAGAGTGAACCCAGAAAAAGACATTACATTTAACCCAGCAGCTTTTACCTTACGCGCTAAAGATGCCAATGCAGTTGCTTGCCAAAATGGTTCTCCACCAGAGAATGTTACACCCATATTGCGGGGATTGCTGAGAATATTCTCGGCAAGGGTATCAACAGCAATCAATTGGTTAGCCTCAAAAGACCAGGAGTTAGTATTAAAGCAGCCAGGACACTCACGAAGACAACCTTGTACCCAGACGACTGCACGACAACCAGGGCCATTAACTTCTGACTGATCGACGTAACCCATAATGTTGAGATAGCCAGGGGGAATTTCCATGAGTGCTAGCGATGGGTCAGTTGGCTTAATTTCCATCTCTTTAACTCCTTTTAGCCGTTGCCTGTTAACCGTTAAATATAGCGAATCGACCGTTAAATAACTGTGACCATTAATGATTAATCTCTCAAAAACTTGATGGGATTTTGAAAAGTCCGCTTTAACTGACTAGACTGAAGTTAGTTGCCCAGCTAGTATTAATCCTTTTATAGATAAAATCGATGACTGAACAAAATTCTAGAATTTGTATCCTTGGCGGAGGCTTTGGTGGTCTTTACACAGCCTTACGCTTAAGCCAGTTACCTTGGGAATCTACGCAAAAACCCGAAATTGTTTTGGTAGATCAAAGCGATCGCTTTCTATTCTCCCCTTTGCTTTACGAATTACTCACTGGTGAACTGCAAACCTGGGAAATTGCCCCACCTTTTGAAGAACTTTTACAAGGCACAGGGGTACGTTTTTATCAAGGGGTTGTGTCTGGAATTGACATCGACCAGCAACGGGTAAATATACATGAAGGGCCAGAAATCCCTTACGATCGCTTAGTGCTGGCACTAGGAGGTGAGACACCGCTAGATTTAGTCCCCGGTGCGGCAACCTACGGCTACCCATTCCGCACCATCTCTGATGCCTATCGCTTGGAAGAACGCCTGCGATTTTTAGAAGAATCTGATGCTGATAAAATTCGGGTGGCAATTATTGGAGCTGGCTACAGTGGTGTAGAGTTAGCCTGTAAATTAGCCGACAGACTCGGTGAAAGAGGACGCTTTCGGATCGTTGAAATCGCCGATCAAATTTTACGAACTTCTCCAGAGTTTAACCGGGAAGCAGCAAAAAAAGCTTTAGAAGCACGTGGTGTGTTTCTAGATTTAGAAACCAAAGTCGAATTAATAGAGCAAAATAGCATCACCCTAGAGTACAAAAACCAGTTAGACACGATTCCCGTAGATTTGGTAATTTGGACTGTGGGAAATAGAGTTGCGCCTGTAGTGAAATCTCTTCCCCTCAAGCAAAATCAGCGTGGTCAAATTAACACTACATCCAATCTACAAGTCATCGATCATCCAGAAATTTTTGCCTTGGGAGATTTAGCAGACTGTCATGATGTTGAAGGACAGCAAGTCCCCGCCACGGCACAAGCGGCTTTTCAACAAGCTGATTATACTGCTTGGAATATTTGGGCAAGTCTGACTAATCGTCCTCTCCTTCCCTTCCACTACCAACAGTTAGGAGAAATGATGACATTGGGTA
Organism: Nostoc sp. LEGE 12447; assembly: GCF_015206985.1. Taxonomy (NCBI): domain Bacteria; kingdom Bacillati; phylum Cyanobacteriota; class Cyanophyceae; order Nostocales; family Nostocaceae; genus Nostoc; species Nostoc sp. LEGE 12447. The sequence goes on from NZ_JADEXT010000055.1 coordinate 30,750, forward strand.
AAAACAACGCCACCCTTACTGGTTTGGGAATTAAACTAGATGGCCCCTTGGCATCCGTCGCCCGTCGGATTGCCTATTTATATAGGTTGCCAACTTTAGACCATCAACTCAAAGTTGGTTTTAATTGGCTAGTGCGTCCAATCATCGAGACACTTTCTAAGTAACTTAATTGGGAATTGGGAATGGGGAATTGGGAATGGGAAATGGGGAATGGGAAATGGGGAATGGGGGATGGGGACAAATGACCAATGATAAATGACCAATGACAAATGACAAATTACAATGATTTGCTTTATTTTCGTCAAGCTACTTAGCAGATGCTAGACTCTACCCACAGAAACTCTCTAACGAGCCAAAATCTAACATTCAAAATCTTCAAACTTTGATGGAACAACCGAAAGTTATTTTTTTAGATGCTGTGGGTACACTCTTCGATGTTAAAGGCAGTGTAGGTAAAGTTTATAGTCAGATAGCTGAGGAATTTGGTGTGACGGTTCCAGCCGAAACATTGAATACAGCCTTCATCAAAAGCTTTAAAGCAGCCCCGCCGCCGATATTTCCAGATGCAGAACTCCAAGATATTCCTCAGCGTGAGTTTGATTGGTGGCGGATAATTGCCCTGAACACTTTTGAAAGTGCAGGTGTCCTCAAGGAATTTTCTGACTTTTCGGCTTTTTTTAGCGAACTTTACATCCACTTTGGCACTGGCGAACCGTGGTTTGTCTATCCCGATGTTCTACCAGCTTTAATCAACTGGCGGCGCTTGGGGGTTACTTTGGGCGTGCTATCCAATTTTGATTCCCGGATTTATTCAGTATTGCAAAGTTTGGGATTGAGAGAGTTTTTTACCTCCGTCACCATTGCTACCCAGGTACGTGCAGCTAAACCCGATCCTCAAATTTTTGCTATTGCCTTAGATAAACATAAGTGTTCCCCTTCAGCAGCATGGCATATTGGCGATAGCGTTGTAGAAGACTACTACGCAGCTAAAGCAGCAGGACTCAGAGGCGTTTGGATCAATCGTGGTTAATAAGGAGATACTTTAGCGATCGCTATTTTTTCTCAAATCTAAACACAACACAGCATATACTCAACAGATGAGAATACTAGACATCTCCAGAAATTAATTATGCGTTACCTGAAACCCTTGTAGAGACGTTGCAATGCAACGTCTCTACATTCATTTTCGGAGATGTCTACTAAATATTTAGTTATCAAACTCTCAAGTATTCACAAAGACGGAACCCACCCCACAACCCATCACCAATAAAAATACAGTAATAGAGAGGGGGAATGGGGAATGGGGAATGGGGAGTGTGGGAAGTGTGGGGGGTAAGACTTCTTCCCCGTCCTCCCCCACCTCCCACACCCTGCCAGCAAGGAGGTTTCAGCTTTTCTTAGTGCCATTCGCCTAATGTCCAATACTTCTCTACGAGAGGCTGCACCAATGGCTTCTCCATGAAACGCTACACAAATGCTCAGTACAAGTGCCATGCCCAATTCCCAATTCCCAATTCCCAATGCCCCATTCCCAATTCCCAATGCTCCATGCTGCCCCAACACTCGTATGATCAACATATCAGGAAAACATAGCAGCCAGATTTTTACCGCAAAACATGGGCAGTATTTGGGAAATCGATTTTTACTCCCGTCCGATTTTGGACGATAATCAGAAAAAAATTTGGGAAGTCTTAGTCTGCGAAAGCCCCTTGGATATTGGCACAAAACCAGATTCTTTGTTTCGTTATGCTCAATATTGTCCCAGTACCCAGGTAAACTCGGGCTGGTTGCGGACAGCATTGCAAGAGGCTATTAACCAAGCTGGAAAAGCACCAATTAAAATCCGCTTTTTCCGCCGCCAAATGAATAACATGATTACTAAAGCCTGCCAAGATATAGGCATTCCCGCCCAGCCTAGCCGCCGTACTTTGGTTCTTAACCAATGGCTAGAAGAGCGGATGAAGGAAGTCTATCCTCAAGAACCGGGGTATCAAGGGGGGACTAATCCCTCAGTCCGCTTGGAGAAACCCTTGCCGCAACGTTTACCAGATGCTTTGGAAGGGCAACAGTGGGTATTTGTTACCTTAGATGCTGCGGATTTGGCAGAGATGCCAGAGTGGGAAATTGGCTTTGGTGAAGCTTTCCCTTTAGAATTGGCGAAAGTTTCACCCGAAGCCCGTATTCCTGGTATTTTGATTTTCTCACCGAGAGCCTTGCCCTTGGCTGGCTGGATGTCTGGTTTGGAGTTGGCTTTCTTAAGATTTGACACCAGTGAAGAGCCGAGATTGCTTTTAGAAACGGGGGTTAATGAAAGCTGGATTGTGGCAAATATCAAAAAACCTCAAGTCTTAGCAGAGGCTAAAGGTTTTGAAGAAGCCAAGCAAAAAGCTAACGGAGTGCATTTTATTGGTATACAGTCTGATCCCAAAGCAGAATCTTTTGCTGGTTTTTGGCTTTTGCAAGAGGTTAATCTTTGAAGATGGGAATTGGGAATGGGGAATGGGGAATGGGGAATTGGAATCCCTTCTCTGCGAGACGCTACGCGAACGGCTTCGCTCAGGGCAAGTGGGAATGGGGACTAATGATCAATGACAAATGACCAATGACCAATGACAAATGACCAATGACCAATGACAAATGACTAGATCCGTTGAGACATGACAATGATTTGGGATAATTAACTGCGTCCATCAGTTTTGATCTGCGGTTCTAAATCGTAACTGTAAGGAAACGCTGATGATTTTTGGATAGTTATCTGCGTCCATCGGCAGAAAGCCCGATCGTTGGTTTTTAGCGATCGCCCTTTCTCCAAGGTGCGCTGATATGCGGTTCAAAATCCACAATTCACTAAGGGTCATGGGTTCTGAAAATTTGTCACAAGATACACTAGCCGAACAGTTGCTGGAACTAGCTATAAAATCTGGAGCAGAAGCTGCTGAGGTGTATCAGTCGCGATCGCTTTCTCGTCCAGTGTTTTTTGAGGCAAACCGGCTCAAACAGCTAGAAACCAACCAATCTGAAGGCACAGCACTACGGCTTTGGCGAAACGGTCGTCCGGGGCTGACGGTGGCTTACGGTTCTGTCTTAGCCGAAGTGATGGTGGAAAAAGCTCTGGCATTAAGTCACCTGAATGAACCGGAAACTGTAGAATTAGGCTCTAACTTTCAGCCCTCCTACCCAGATTTAGGAGAAAGTGTACCAATAGAGATTTTGGTAGACTGGGGCAAAGAAGCGATCGCACTCATCCGCGATGTCTATCCCGATGTTGTGTGCAATGGTGACTGGGAATGTGATATTGAAACTACCAGAATAGTCAACACTAAAGGTTTAGATTGTTACTACACCGATACTACCCTCAACTGCTATGTATCAGCAGAATGGGTACGTGGTGATGATTTTTTAAGTGTTGCTGATGGTCAAACCAAGCGGGGGGAACTTCACCCTGAAAGATTAGCTAACCAAATTTTACAACGGCTAATTTGGGCCAGAGAAAATGTCTCACCCCCTACTGGTCGTGTCCCGATTTTGTTCACTTCTAAAGCTGCTGATATGCTTTGGGGTACTGTGCAAGCCGCTTTGAATGGCAAGCAAGTCTTAGAAGTATCTTCACCTTGGGCAGAACGTTTAGGGAACCCAGTTGTTGCCCCCAGTCTCACTCTCTACCAAGATCCAGAAGCTGGCCCTTACAGTTGCCCTTTTGATGATGAAGGTACTCCGACTCAATCTTTAGTATTTATCCAAAACGGAATTTTACAGCATTTTTATGGCGATCGCACCACGGGTCGCCAACTGGGTACTGACACTACTGGAAATGGTTTTCGCCCTGGTTTGGGCAGCTATCCCACCCCTGGTTTATTTAATTTTCTCATCCAGCCAGGTTCGGCATCGTTACCAGATTTGATTCAACAACTAGATGATGGCTTGATTGTGGATCAAATGCTTGGTGATGGTGGCAGTATTTCTGGAGATTTTTCGATCAATGTCGATTTAGGCTACCGCGTCCAAAATGGTCAAGTAATTGGGCGCGTTAAGGATACTATGGTTGCAGGTAATGTTTACACAGCCCTGAAGCAATTGGTTGCACTGGGCAATGATGGTGACTGGAATGGTTCTTGTTATACTCCATCTCTGATAGTAGAAGGGCTATCCACCACGGGGAGAAGCAATTAAATAATTCGTAATTGGGAGAGTACTTTTGTACAGCGATCCTAAATTATTTATGAATAACAAGATCCCCGACTTCTTTAAGAAGTCGGGGATCTGGGCCTTGAGATAGACTTTTAAACCATCCTCTAAGATTCCACTAAACAGCTTTTTAGGAAAGATTTGTAATCCAAAATTTAAAATCAAAAATTGGTATGAATCAGCGTTTTCGCACCTGGTGGCAGCCTAGAAGAGGTTTAGCGATCGCCGAGGCTTGTGTTATCGGTTTGGTTGCTGCCCTATCTGCGGTATTCCTGAAAGTAGGATCGGGATGGCTGGGGACATGGCGAGTGCATACAACCCACCTTTTTCCAGCATGGCTGGTATTACCTGTAATTGGTCTTGTCCTGGGATTTCTCGCTGGATGGATGGTGGATAGATTGGCACCAGAGGCTGCTGGTAGCGGTATTCCGCAAGTCAAAGCTTCTCTGGCAAATGTGCCTGTGAATTTATCTTGGCGAGTCGCAGGTGTAAAGTTACTCAGCGCTATCATCGCCATCGGTTCAGGCATGACTCTAGGACGGCAAGGCCCTACTGTCCAAGTAGGGGCAGGTTTGGCAGCAGGGATGAGTCGTTGGGTTCCCACTTCCCCCGATCATCGACGGCAAATGATTGCAGCAGGAGCGGGTGCGGGTTTGGCTGCTGCTTTCAATGCTCCGATCGCAGGTGTATTATTTATTGTTGAAGAATTACTCCAAGATTTATCAGGATTGACTCTGGGAACTGCCATTATCGCCTCCTTTATTGGTGGGGTGATATCCCGACTCTTAGGTGGTGGCTCTCTTGACCTGAACCTGCAATTAACGCAATCTTCCAGCCAATTTTCTATCCCAGAAATTCCCTTTTTTGTACTGTTAGGTATCTTGGCAGGGTTGTTGGGTGCATTGTTTAATAGCGGCTTAATATTTAGTATTAAATTTTATAGAAGATTACACATCAGCTTACCCCTGCGGGTGGCTTTAGCTGGATTTATCTCTGGTGTTGTCGTGGCTATGCTCCCTCCATCGTTCCGGGATAATACAGGATTACGGGAGTCCTTAATTACTGGAGGTTCACAACCTACAGTAGCAGCGATTGCCTTTACCGCCCAATTCATTCTCACACTCATAGCATTTGGTTCGGGAGCGCCGGGGGGGTTATTCGCTCCCAGTCTGATTTTGGGTTCTTGTTTAGGACATATCATCGGTGTAGCTGAGTTATATATCACTGGAGTTGGCTCTCCGACTACTTACGCCCTAGCGGGGATGGGGGGATTTTTTAGCGCCGTTTCCAAAGTGCCAATCACAGCAATTGTGATTGTGTTTGAAATGACTACAGATTTCAATCTGGTACTACCTTTAATGATTGTTTCTGTAGCAGCTTATCTGGTTGCGGATAAGGTAGTCCCTGGTTCGCTTTATGAGAAACTTTTGGAGTTAAAAGGAATTGCTCTCACCAAACAAGTTCCGATGGAGGGAGCATTAACCAAGTTAACTGCAAAAGATGTGATGCAAGAACGAGTGGAAACTCTGGATGCAGAGATGAGCTTAGAAGAAGCAATGCAGTCTTTTGCTCGTTCCCATCATCGCGGTTTTCCTGTGGTAGAAGATAGCAAGTTAGTAGGAATTGTGACGCAATCAGATTTACTGAAAATACGGGAGAGTGCAAACCATGCACTTCGCGATCGCAATTTAGCCGATATTTTTTTAAAAGAAATTATGACACCTGTCCCGATGACAGTAACACCAACTCACACTCTGGGCAATGTATTGTATTTACTCGATCGTTATCAAATCAGTCGCTTACCAGTGGTGAATGGACGGAAACTGATCGGGATTATTACCCGTGCAGATATTATTCGGGCAGAAGCAGATCATCTCAATTGTGGAAATGGAACTCCTAAGCTGCAACCAGAACCTTCATACATAGTTTACCAAACGCGATCGCCTAGCACTGGTAGCGGTAGATTATTAGTACCAGTAGCTAATCCCGAAACCGCAGGTATTTTATTACAAATGGCAGCAGCTATTGCCCGCGATCGCCATTATGAAATAGATTGTGTGCAAGTTATGCTCATACCCCGCCACAGTTCTCCATCAGAAACACAGGTAAGAACGGCAAAAAGTCGCCGCTTGCTCAGACAGGCGGAAGTCTTAGCAAAAAAGTGGAAAATCCCCTTGCACACGCAGATTCGAGTTACCCACGATGTCGCCCAAGCAATTTTAGAGACAATCAACGAACAACACATCGACCTGATTTTAATGGGATGGAAAGGTAACACATCTACCCCTGGTCGGATTTTTGGCAGCGTTGTAGACAACATAATTCGCCAAGCCACCTGCGAAGTCGTGTTAGTAAAATTAGGCACTACTCCCCATTACCCCTTATCCCCAGAGGGGGCCCCACCTTCCCCACTCCCCACTCAGCACTCCTTTAACCGTTGGCTAGTTCCAATGGCTGGTGGTCCCAATTCCCCCCTAGCGATTAAGTTGTTACCTGCTTTAATTACATTGGGAAATGATCCGCAAATTCGCTTGACACAGGTGTTTAATCCATCTGAACTCAAGCCGGATATGTCAATTTCAGAACAAGCCATCCGTCAGTTGATGCGGCGGCGAAAATTATCTAGTAGTGTAGTTGCGCTCCCAGTGCAAGCTGATTCAGTAGCTGAAGGTGTGATTAACCTAGTGAAAACCGAAGGTTACGATGTTGTAGTTTTGGGAGCTTCCCGCGAGGGATTATTGCAGCAGGCAATTCAAGGTAATATTCCAGAAGCGATCGCCTCTGGTGTAGAAAGTACAGTGATTTTGGTCAGGGGTGCAATTCACAAGTGAACTACTTAGGCTTACCTGCAATTGACATAAATATTACGATATAATTACTTTCTTTATCTATGATAAAGAACACCAATAATCAAAGTAAAAATTATTGGAATTAAGATTGGAATAGCAACTATCAGTCCCCATTTACCAAACTTAATTTCTTCACCCTCAGATTTTAGAAACGCAATCCAACCTACAACTCCCATCAAAACCCAAATAAACCCAAAGGAAAGAAATATAATAAATACTGAATCTTCCATTTTTATTTAAATTACAACTAATGACCACTAACTAACTTTACTAAGTTTGCACGAAAATGGCTAAAATTAGAAGTGTCATGGCGCTGTTTTTTTCGCCAATTTTATATTTTGGAAGTTCCCTAATTAACAACTGAACCAAGGAAACTTGATCCATTTTTACTCCCCAAGGGTTGGAGCTATTTAAACATACAAATAAAGCCTGCTGATGCAGGCTTTACCCGTAATAATTTTTAAGAATTACGCAAAATTAGAATGCAACTTATTATTAATAGTTAGAACGGGAGCCAGGGGAACCGACCACATTAGGATCACGATAAGCTACATTATCATCAGCTTTGCGGTTCTTGCGACCCAATAAACCAAATAAACCGAGCAAGCCTAACAAACCCCAATCCCCATCTTGATAATTTCCATCGGTAGCAGCGCGGTCTGTAGTAGTGTTTGTAGCAGTACCATCAGGAGCTGTTGTTGTCTGAGCAGAAGCAGGCATAATTGTAGGTAAGGTAGCCAAACTTAGAGCTAGAACAGTACTTCCTAGAATTTTGGAGACATTAAAGCGTTTCACGATCACATTCCTCAATTGAATTGTTACAACTAATAGTTAAAGCATATTAAGTTTTGACAACGGCAGCATCAATCTTTAGCTGCAAATATAAATCAGCTTAAAGTTGCATTTGCAATCGATTAAATAAGCATTTTGGTATAGATTATATTACCGAGCCTATTAAATTAGGCAATCATGAAGCCAGCGATCGCATTAAAAACAGCTCGATTACAGAAGAAAAAATTACCTCTTCAGCGATGACAGATGTTGATAATTGAAGGCAGAAAATACAGTAATTCCGGTCAGTATGGGCTTACAGCACTTCCGTCTGTTATAAGGTACACTAGATTAAAATATAAATACCTTTAAATGAAGTCTTACTCTGTCGAGCTTCGAGAAAAAATAGTTGCGGCACATCTTCAAAAAAACATTTCGATCAG
>NZ_JADEXT010000056.1:0-36229 GCF_015206985.1 Nostoc sp. LEGE 12447
TGGTTAGACATAGATTATAAAAACACCAAAATTAGCAAATAGTTAGCTTGAAACCGCTTGATATTGTACGCAATATTTCAATTGAATTTCATCAAGACTTAATAGATGGGGAAGAGTAAGATTTACTAAGATATTTCAGTACCGAATCCCAGACTTAGAGCATACCCGAAAGACAAAAGCACAGCCAATCATTTCTAGACGCGTCTGTAAAATCCGACGGATGCTGGCTTCGTCATCTACTACCAGGATTTTTCCTTTCTCACCTGATAAGTTTTTCAACGCTGTTCCTCCACAGCGAGAACCCTCAACCATCCATTATCTGCTTATTAGGAGTCCAAAACGCAAAACAATCTTGAAGTACAGTTATGAGGAAAGAAGCGATCGCTTAATACTTGCATCTGTGCAACAGATTATGCTGGGGCGTCTACCCGAAAACAGATTTGTACACAATTAATAAATTCTTACAATTAGGGACTCGTATTTTCCATAAATTTGGTGTACCTTGTTAATTCTGTGCAAATTATTTATACCTGACTGACCCCAACTTTGTACAAATCTACTGTCATCCAAATTTTTTGCCAATGCCTTCGAGGGAACAGCCAATGAATACTTCTAATGAGATACATACTAAGAAAATCATCAAAAAATCTGATAAGCTTACCCTGAGACAGATGAAGCTAATCGAGGAGGCTGAAGACCAACAACTTCTAGCTAATACTGTCAATTCTCCAGCCCCTGTGGTTGAGGTTGAGGAGAAACCAGTAGCGATTTCAGAGCCTAGAGTTCCTGACTATGTTCCATTCCTTGACAATCCTCCAGTACAATCTGTGGGCAATTCGGGCTGGCAGGTTTCTGATGTCTGGCGGGATATTCGGGTGGATGATTTTTGTAGTTAATTTAAAGCAGGCAATTTGTATTCCCAGACGGTTGACCATCAAGGCGGTTGCAGTTATCCATGATCCGAATGTCAGAGATTGAGGAACAGGGACAAAGCAAAAGAGAAAAGTTTTCCCGAATGCATTCTTGTGCAGCAATACCTCTATCTCTTCGCTCAACCAATATTATGGCAACCGCCTGAGCAACTTTTGTAAACTATCTTTGCACTCAGTCAAAGCTATAGTTGAATCGTGCTTATAATAAGTTACGGCTAACTATAACTGGAAGTTAGCACCCTGTAAATGGTTATCGCTTGGATTACGCGTCAAAGGCGATACCAAAGACAAGCAAAATTTATCGGCAGCGCAATAGTTCCTATTCCCTTGCCAACATGCCGCCTCCGCGATCGCATGTTGGTGAAAGTGTAGTGTATCAAGGGAAGTAGTGTTAATCGTAGTTTATGTCGGATAAAAGATAAGAGTACCTTATTTTGTGTTCTCTCTTTTGTAGTATAAATGTAGTATCATGTCACTGAAAGCATAATGTGAGCAACTTGCTTGCTTTATGGTTTCAAACTGGGTTGCTCAAGTTATGAGCTTGGGACATTGAGGCGATCGCCGACCTTATGGAGCGATTATTCCAGCTTGTAGTAAAAGCTGACGCTCCTCAACTCTGTCACGACGGTTTAACTGCAATAACCCAATCGTAACCCGACCTATGGGGCTTAAAGGCAGAAATTCAGACCCACTCAGGCGAAAATGTTCATGCCAGATGTCTTGGCGAGGATGATACAAGGGTACGATTTTTCCGGTTTCTGGATCGACAGAGGCGAGATCACTTCCTTTGTGCTTATTGCATAGAGTACAGGATAGGGCTAAATTTTCCGCTTCAGTCCGTCCACTATGTTTTTCAGCAATGATGTGGTCAATCTCATGAGGCGCAAAGGTAGCGACATCAGGGATCAGACAATACTCACAACAAGCTTTTGCCCGTTCATAAACCTGTCTTCGGAGAGCTACAGGAATATAGGTTTTGCTCATTCTGCATCAGCTTCTTTGATCTTCTTGAAGGCTCTAGCCTTAGCCATTCTGACAATATGCTCTAAATATTGATACCCCTGCCATTGCTGCTCTTCTGTTGCGGTTAAGCCTACCGTCCGATTTTTTTCTACCAGAGTGTTAATTTGAGCTTGCAGGGATTCAGAGGGACGCAGGGCAATAATGGCTTCAGCAGTGGGTAGGCTTGCCAGAAATTCTACGACTTCAGCCATACCTGAAAATCCTGACTGAGCGATCGCATTGAGTTCTCGTAACCCCAACTCTAGGATTTGAGGCAGTTTGTCTGCAAAGGGTTGAAGCTGATTGACAACTTCATCAGGTAAGTCAAATGTAACTTGCATAGACGTTTGCTTTTACTACAAGGATACACTTTCTGGATTTTAGCTGACAGAATATTCCACAATTAAATCAATCGGATACCGCGTCCCGCATTTTTCACAAGCTTGAAATGCAGAGGTGCAGGTTCGCTAGTAGTCTGCCAACCCAAAAATGTTAGGTGGGGGCAGGCAGAGGAGCAGGGGTGCAGGGGTGCAGAGGAGAGTTCAATGTGCCTTGTTCTTTCCCCTCTGCCCCTCTGCCCCTCTGCTCCTCCGCCCCTCTGCCCTTGGAGCTATCCACCATGCAAAGTTTCCTTGGCGGACTACTAGTGGAAGAATTTAATGTGCCTTGTTTTTTCCCTCTGCCCCTCTGCCCCTCTGCTCCCCTGCACAAGGTTTTGAGAGACGTGGTGAAAAATCCGGGCGCGTACCTTTGGTCGGCGTAGCCATCGCAATTGTAATTAATCGTTTGGTTCTAAAAGCTTGCCCAGAGCTTCAACGGACTGCCGCCAGCCGCTTTCCATGCCGCTAGCAACCATGCCGTCACGGTCTGACTGGCTCATTGCTGTGCTATGGGTACGAATCTCAGTTGTATGTTCGTCAATTGCGACAAACTCAGCTTTTTCCAGCATGACATGCCCACGTTCCGGCATCCCCAAGAATTCAAATGTCTGCACGATTCGTTTATCTAGAGCGACTTCATGAAAACAGCCAGTAAACTCATACTCGTGACCGTCTTCTGATTGTTCAGCAATGTGCCAACTGCCGCCGTCTTGACAATCGAAGTGATACACTTTCATTGGATTACCGCGACACCACCAATTAGCGAACAGTTCCTCTTTGGTATATGCTTCAAATACCTTTTCTAACGGAGCCTTGATTGTGACTGTACCCAGGATATTTTGTGAATTTTCTGGAACTGTTACTGTGAGATGTGCCATACTACCCTCCTGCTACTTTGTTATCGATCTTCTAGTAGTTTTTCCAGAGCATCAAAGCGGGCACTCCAGATTTTTTCATACTCGCCCAGATACGCTGCGGCTACTTTGAGAGTTTTCGGCTGAATCTGAATAACTTTCTCCTTACCACTTCGACGCTTGGTAATTAGTCCGGCTTTCTCCAACACACTGATGTGCTTTGCGATCGCTGCAAAAGACATCGCATAGGGTTGTGCTAATTCGCCGATAGTATGTTCTGCTGTTGATACCCGTTTAAGAATGTCTCGCCGCGTCACATCAGCCAGAGCAGCAAAAATTTTATCAAGGGCTACATTTGATTCAACCATATAGTTGAATGATATCCAAACATACAGATCGTGTCAAGTGACAACGCGGACAACTTTTACCTCCTGTCTTGGGCAAATTCTACCTGAAGTCACATACAATTTTGGGTGTTACTTCCACTGTGCTTCCAGGCGATCGCCGCGATAGGCATCGCTGCCGACTATGGTGCGATTGGTGAAGAGGAAACAGAGTAGACTATGCCGAAGCCGTTAGACCCCAAGTGTCAGTTATGTTCCAAATTACCAACAACCCAAGCTAAAGTGCTGCATGGAACAGCAGGGGACGGATGTTGGAATCCAAAAGTCTGCCACAATCGCCGTTCGTTTTACCGCCACCGTTCGCAGAATAATTCAGCAGAAATTGATTCAGTAACAGTCGAACCACCAGCAACATATTTTGCAGTGCTGTATTTGTATAAAGAACCAGGGGATAAACCATTACACGCTATGTCGGCAGAACTCTGGCTGGGACAACAGCCTATTTGTCGCCTGGAACCAATTCACTGCTTTGGGCTAACGGCTGGCAAGATCCGCGCCTATACAGATCAGGTGTTGCAGGCTTTTGCTAAACAATACAGTGTTTCACTATATCAATATAAGGATATGTTTGAGATTAGCTCAAGCTACTGCCCAGTGCGACCCTGCCCCTTGCATCCAGAATCGTAGAGATGACCACATACCGCCAATTAACAATTTGGGATGTGCTGGATGAGTTGTCCGAATCTCCACCAACTTCTTCTCTTGATGCTATGTGGGATTGTTTGGATGCGGAGCTAGAAAAATTACCCTTGGAGGCACAGTTATTAACCGCAGCGCTTGCCTTCAGTCAAATTGCGGATATTCTCAAGTCTCGTGCCGAAGTGCTGTTGCAAGATACCCGCGATCGCAATAGTCTTTTGGGGCCAGTTGTTAGCACGGATCTCTTTGCTGGTCTAGTGCGGACAACAATGCACCTAGATTTAGATGATTTGATTGAACCGCAAATACCACAAACCTTTAAACCACACGGGCCACACCAATTTTCACATTCTACTGAATCGGGTGATTCTGTAGCAGCACCTGTTGAAAAAGCAAATGTTTTGGCAATGCTTGATGAGGTGACAACTTTAGAAGATGTCCGCAATTTGGCATCAGATGAGAATGTGGAAAAATGGCAGAGCGCGATCGCTAACCATCTGATAAATGTCAAAGATGAGATTTCTTTAGTTAAACTGCAACGTGTGTTGCAAATGCCGATGGTAGAAGTATGGTTGGGATTATTGCTGGGTGGGTTTACACTAGAACAGCGTGGTGATTTTTATCACAACCATAATGTCTGGGTGAAAAGCTCTCCTTCCTAGTAGTTCGCCAACCCAAAATTGCTAGGTGGAGGTCGGCAGAGGAGCAGGGGAGCAGAGGAGAGATTTATACAAGTTCTTTCCCCCCTGCCCGAATGGCACTAAGTTAATCGCAAAGCCCTGATATAACTTGCTTTTGAGTGTGGGGAGTGTGGGGAGTGTGGGGAGTGTGGGGAGTGTGGGGGTAAGACTTCTTCCCCGTCCTCCCACACCTCCCACACCCTGCCCTGGACAGGTTTCAGCTTTTCTTAGTGCCATTCCCCCCCCTGCCCCTCTGCTTGCCACCACGCAAAATTCCCTTGGCAGACTACTAGTACCAATAACAATATCATTCGCCATATAAGGGGAGTCCTGCTTGCGATATCTACGATAAACTCCGCTAACGCTCTTAAGGGGCTACAAATCAAAATCAAGAACTTAGAACATCGAAGTAAAACACCCATTGGTATTCAGGTACTGTGGCGAGGTTGGTTAAAATTACACGACCTCTGTGAGGGCTGGCAGCTTGCAAAAGAGACTTAACGGGAAAAGCCAGATGTGTAATCCATTGGCGAAGTTCTAGAAACTCGATTTAATAACGTTCCCCTTGAATTAATTGAGCAACTAAAGAAAATTTATGATCTTGACAGAGTCAAGCAGTTATTGAAGCAATCTATTATTAAAACTACTACCTTGATTGGGAACCCTAGTACTATATGTCAAGAGATTCTTAATCTTATGAGAGCGATCACCAAACTGGGAGCATTCACAATTGGGTTCTTCAGTTTTACCCTGATACTGCCTGCAATGGCTCAGGTAATATCAGATGGTACAACTAACACCGTTGTCAACCAAAGTGGTAATAATTTTAATATTTTTAATGGGATACAAAAAGGTAATAATTTATTTCATAGTTTCAGTAATTTCTCTATACCCGCAGGTAGTACGGCAATCTTCAACAATGCCGCAGATGTACAAAATATCTTTAGTCGTGTAACTGGCGGGAGTGTTTCCAACATTGATGGCTTAATTCAGGCGAACGGTAGCGCTAATTTATTTCTGCTTAATCCCAGTGGAATTATTTTCGGTTCAAACGCTCAATTAAACATTGGCGGATCATTTATTGGCACAACTGCCGAAAGTATCAAATTTGCAGATGGTGTTGAATTTAGCGCAATTAATCCCCAAATTACCCCATTGTTAACTATCAATGCTCCCATTGGTTTGCAACTAGGTAGCAATCCTGCACCCATCAACGTTCAAGGTACAGGACACTCCTTGAGCAATCCTAATCCCAGTGGGCTGCCTCCGATAATTGTGGCTCCTAGTGCTAGCGAACTGCGAGTACAGCCAGAACAAACCCTAGCTTTGGTTGGTGGCAATTTGCATCTGAATGGCGCAACTCTGACTGCCCAACAAGGGCAAGTAGAATTAGGGAGTGTGAGTGGTACAGGACTGGTTAGCCTCATACCCACTGCACAGGGCTATACCTTGGGATATGAGAATGGGCAAAGCTTTGGCGATATTCAATTAGCACAGCGATCGCTATTGGATGTTAGTGGGGTAAATGCAGGTTCTGTACAGGTTCAGGGGCGACACATTAAATTCATCGATGGTTCAGTGGTACTAGCGCAAAATTTTGGTTATTTAGCAGGTGGAGAAATTCACCTTCAGGCATCCGCAGCGATAGACATGATTGGTAGAACCGATGCGGCAATTTGGAGTGGGATTCGCAGTGAAACTTTTGGTAGCGCAGCTGGCGGCAACATCCGCGTCATTACTCCCAAACTGACACTCCAAGAGGGAGCAGGGTTGAATAGTTCAACTGTGGGAACAGCTGCGAGTGGCAATATCGAAGTTCAGGCAACTGCAATTGAACTGTCTGGCTTTTCACCAATCAATCCTACAGGCATCAGTACTCTTAGCACTTCTAGCTATTATAGTTCGGGGAACGCTGGCGACATCTTTGTCAATGGCAATAGTTTAGTAGTATCAGGTGGAGCTTCATTGAGTTCAGCTACGTTTGGCAGTGGCTCTAGCGGTAAGGTAACAATTCGCAACAATCACACCACTGTCATGGGAGAAAACCCCTTCGGACTATATAGCAGCATTAGCTCAACTACGTTTGCAATGGGAAATGCCAAAATCCTGACGCTAGATACAGCTAAGTTACAAATTCTCGATGGTGGAGTAGTGGCTGCAACTACATTCTTTATAGGTAATGGTGGAGATTTGAGTATTAACGCTACAGAATCAATTGAGATCAGTGGCCGCAGCCGCAGCAATAACAGCAGCATCAACTCATCTGTCTTACGATTAGACCCACAATTTCAGCAGCTATTTGGTTTGCCAGACATACTAATAGCTAATGCGGGTAATGTGAACATTACTACACCCAACCTGACATTAATGGATGGCGGAACAGTGAGTGTTACTAGCCAAGGTAGGGGCAATGGTGGCAGCCTCAACATCACAGCTAATACCATTAAATTAGACCGTCAAACCAGCATCCAGGCAGCAACAGAATCAGGTAATGGCGGTAATATCGCGTTAGAAGTTGGAAAGTTGTTAATACTACGTGGCAATAGCGCGATCGTAGCCACAGCAGGCGGTAATGGTAATGGCGGTAATATTAATATCAATGCACCGCTCGTTGTTGGATTAGAAAACAGCGACATTATTGCTAATGCAGTTCAAGGTAGGGGTGGCAATATTCAAATCACCACTCAGGGAAAGATCGGATTGCAGTTTCGTCCCGAACTCACCCTGGAAAATGACATCACCGCTAGTTCTCAATTTGGTATTAGTGGCACAGTTCAAATTAACAACCTCGGCGTGGATCCGAATTCTGGCTTAATTGGGCTGCCAGCAAATGTCACCGATCCATCACAGCAAATTGCTACAGGCTGCGCCAACGATCAAGGCAGTAAATTTGTAGCAACGGGTCGCGGTGGTGTACCGCAAAATCCTACACAGGAAGTGACGAGCGATCGCACTTGGTCTGATATCCGCGATCTCTCTGCATATCGCAAAAATAGTTCTATTACACCACAAATAACCCAATCTTCAGAAGTTCTGATCCAAGCTACTTCTTGGCATCGTAATGCCCAAGGCAAAATCGAATTAATTGCAGATAAATCTCCTACTCAGGCGCAACAACCATTAACCTGTGCTGCGGTTCCTAAAAGTTAATGATGTTATAAATAATGCCCTGAATGGCAATACCTTAGCCAAAATAACCCGCATTTCTCACAAGCTGAAGAAGCGTATAAGTAATGAGTAATAAGTAATAAGTTAAGAATTTTACTCATTACTCCTTACTCACTACTCATTACTCCTTACTCCTTACTCCTTACTCACTACTCATTACTCCTTACTCCTTACTCCTTACTCCTTACTCCTTACTCACTACTCATTACTCCTTACTCCTTACTCACTACTCATTACTCCTTTCCACTACGTCTTTCACTATGCGACCAGATGGAATTTTATTGCCAGCTTGCTCTACTGCCTGCTGCCATACATCCGCTTGCACATCTGGTTCCAACTCGGCTTTCGCCAAAAACCGCAATTGTCGTTCGTTGGTCGGCATTGGAATTTGCCGACCAATGGTCGGCAAAAACTTTTGGAGATTCTCATAAACCACAGTAGCCGAAATCTTTAAGTAAGCGGCATCACGACTATAATTGAAGCGATCGCGGCAATACTCCTCAAAAGTCCGGTGCGTGGAACGGTACAGCCGTCTGTCCCTCAACTCCATCAGCGCTTGACCTGCTGACAAAAATGCCCTTTCTACCTGACGTTCCAATTGCAAGCGTAAGCTTTGTTCTTGGTCGGTCAACTCTTTTACTTCAACAGCCGTCACCGTAATCGTTGCTGAGGCTGGGTTATCCTGTCCAGAAGTATTTTCGGCAGCAGAGTCAGTTGCTAGCTTTGGTTCCTCAGATGCCCCAGGCATAACTTTCTTGCGTCTGGATAGTGGTTTGTTCATTATTCCACCTCCAGTACCAATTGGCTCGTAGCAATATTGAGTTGTGTCATCATGGAAATATAGAGTTTTTATTTATGCCCCCATCCTTTAAACAGGTTGGGGTTTTTCATTGCTTTTTATATTTTGCACCGATGAAAGAATACTTTGACGAAAATCAGTCCAATACCACAGTTAACAAGAAAGACTTCAGAAGTCAGGAACCTAAATTCAATTCTGACTTCTAACTTATGCCAACTGAATTCAATTTCAGCTTATTCTAGAAATACCCTCTTTAACACACGAGTAAAACAAGGGCTAATGCTTGATTATTTGACAGCAGGTATTGCATTTTGGATGACTTTGTTTGGAGTACAAGAGTCGTTGTTAGAATTTCGCCTGGGTTATCTCGGTCGTTACTGGTTTATTGCGATTAGTGCTAGCTTATTTATCAGCTTTTTCCTCTCGGCTCTGGTTATTGTGCCACTAATCATTAACTTGACAATAAATCCATTCACTTTCCCAGGTAATGTGATTCTCTCAGGAATTGCTGCGGTAATCTTTAGTTTGATTCTCACCCTAGCGCAATGGCTGATACTTCGTCAATCCGAGATGACACCAAGAGTCTTTGCACTGATCAATACTGTTATTGGAATTCTCGTCTACTTCCTATTGGTGTGGCTCAATGAGGGTAGTTTAGAGTGGAGCGGTAATTTCATTCAAGGCTGGAAAACTGTAATAATATTTTTAGCTGGTGGTGCGATTAACGGAGCAGCCACAGGTAAAGCTTTGGATTTATACTGTAAGCGAGTAGAGCGGCGCTTAATTCAACTTGAGAGAGACAGGATAGTAAGAGAAACCAGAGATAGAGAAAGAATAGAAAGAGAAATACTTTCAAGAAAAAAGCTTGAGGCGGAAAAGCTTGAAAGGGAAGCCCTAGAAAGAAAAATGATTGAGAGAGAAATGACCTTAGCTGAAGAGAAAAAGTGGTACGAAGAACATGGTAATGATGATTATGAGGATGAAGATGATGAAGAATAATATTTAAGTATCAATTTACACGTTAAACTAGATTTGCGATTAGATATCTGTTTGATTTCTCAATTTATTTCTTTGTTATATTTGCGATAAAACTTCAGTAATTTTAGATAAACACATAGTACTATAAGGTACTAGAAAATAGTGATTAAGACTAAAATTATCCTAGACAAAAGCGCTGTTCTCGACTCATTTCTCTATCACTCTTCAAGAAAAATAACCATTGGCTAAATAAACACCTTGCCAATGCTAGATAAACGATGATACCAAGAAAAGTCAGAAGTAAATGCAACATTAACCGTCTAATACTAATAGTAAATTTTTGATCAGCAAGAAGCATAGGCAAAGAGGGGATGGTTCGCTAGCGCGAGAAACCCTATACATAAATTTAGGGTTGCTGAAACAAGAACCGGAGGTAGAACGTTTCGCCTATCACCTGCAAACACAGGCAAATTTTTAATGCTCCTCCAAAGCGAAACTATTAACCCTCTTTTATCAGGCTAAAATGAGTCCAAAGCACAAAATTACCCTGGCTTTCATCCTTCTTTAGTAGTAAAGGAGAGTTTTTAGGTAGCCAAGGGACTTGATAGTAGCCAAAATCTCATTGAGACAAAGAGGTAAACGCGGTCTTCTACTTTGCTGCTAACTCCTCCCTTTGAATCTGCATAGTATTTATTGAACTCTTAGAGCGCGATCGCAATCTCAAAGTTTTTTTAGTTTTTAACCATCTAATATCAAGCATATAAATGTTATTCGCTTAAATTCAAGATTAAAATCATGATTTTAACTTGTAAAAATAGTCTTAAATTAGCAATCTTAAAACAAAGGTTTAATGTAAACAACTGTAATTATCAGTAACTAGCAACATAGTATAAAAACTGATTTAAATTAATCTAGATAACTTACTAGAAGATGCAACAGATGCCCAAGTTAAAAATTGAGATAATTTTTGCTATCACCATTAGCATGAGAAAAGTCGTTCTAAAAGGCTTTTAAAATGTATTTCGAGTACTACCATAAGAAATGTAGCTTACAAAACTTAGCATAAATACCTTATGAATTTTTTGACTTATCTCATGCATCTAGCAAGCTCAGGAGCTGTTGCTTACTATACTGCTTCTCAAATCCGTGACTCTAAAACTCGCCCTATTGTACTTAAGGGTTTACATCTATCAGAGGCTGGTTCCGTTGGATTTCTGTCTGCACTTAGTGAGCGTGCAGCTAATGAAGGCGATACATGGCTCGCAGAAAAATTAAAACAACACGCGTTGGATGAAACTAAACATAGCCAAATTTTTGCTCATGCGTTAAAGCAAATAGATAAAAATTCCATAGATTCAGAGACTGAAACTCCACCTAAAAGTCAATCAAGACAAGGGCGTAGTCCTCTCTTTGCCGCATACTATGAAGGCTATAGCAAAGAACAACTTAGCCCTGCCGCGATTGACTGGGATATCTTTATGGCCAGTACCTATATTATGGAGTTGGATGCTGGTAAAGACTATATGCGAATGGCGAACGTATTGCCTGATGATGAGCGTGCCACTCATAACTTAAAGTTGGGAATGTTAAGCATCGCTAAAGATGAAACAGGTCATGCTGCCTACCTTTATGAAGCAATGATGCGACGAATGACTGCGAGGCAAGTGCAAAAGTTAGTTGATGAATGGCGCACCCGTAAAGTTCAGGCAGTATTTAAAGTAATTGATTATGTCCTTAAAGATACTGACACCATAGAAGCAGCATAACATCTTTAAATAAAACAAGTAGGTAGGCAAGAAAATTTATAACTATGTCATTACAAGAGTGAAGGAATCATAAAGGTTTTGAGCTTTTTACATTTTCTTACATAGTTAGGTTTATTTGTATCTACCTACTTAGCTATCACTTTAACCTCATTGAATCTTTAAGCAGAAGTTCTTCAAATTTTATTCATGAATAAATTTAATAATATTTCCTATCCCTAATACTGATCTAAGAGCTACTTTTTTCTATCAATCAAAACTTGCATCTTTAATTAAAAAAATGCAGACTATAATCAATACGCTTGTAATTACAGTTTTTATTTCTTTTGCAGCCATCTTTCCTTCTGAAGCTCAAATTACTCCAGATATTACTTTACCTAATAACACTGATATTAGAATAGAAGGAAATAATCGAATTATTGAAGAGGGCACTCAGGTAGGGAATAACCTTTTCCATAGTTTTCAATACTTTTCGATACCTATCAATAACACAGCTATATTTAATAATCCTTTAAATATTCAAAATATTATTACTAGAGTTACTGGTGGAGCTATTTCTAATATTGATGGACTGATAAAGGCCAATGGAACAGCTAACTTATATCTGATGAATCCAAGTGGAATCATTTTTGGAGCAAATGCGCGATTAGACGTTGGTGGTTCTTTTTTAGCAACTACAGCAAATAGTATTAAATTTACTGATGGTATAGAATTTAGTGCTACGGAAACTCAACATTCTCCTTTGTTAACATTAAATGTACCTGTTGGATTGCAGTTTTATGATACCTCTGGAGAAATTAATGTACAAGGTAATGGTTTTCCCATTCAGAACTCTATCTTGAGATCCCCTATAGATGCAAGTATAATTTCTACGGGTTTACAAGTAAAACCTGGTAAAACCTTAGCTTTAATAGGAGGAAAAATATTATTGGATGGAGGAGTCCTTAGTAACAAAAATGGAAGAATTGATTTAGCAGCTATAGAGCAAGGAGAAGTTAATATTAAGGCCGAAAATAACAGGTTATTCTTAAGTTACGGAAATAAAATAAGTTTTAGAGATATAAGTTTTTTAAAAAGTGCTTTAGTTTATGTTAATAGTACAGAAGGTAAAGGGAACACTGTTAATATACGTGGAAATAATGTAAAAGTATTAAATGGTGCGCTAATTATGAGCCAAAATCAGGGATTTAAGCAAAATGGAGAAATTAGTATTAAATCTGATTTTTTGGAAGTTAAAGATGCATCAGAATTTGGTATTAGTGGTATCTATACTAGCAACTTTGGAAATACGCCTGGAGAAAATATTGAACTTAATTCAAATAAAATAACTATTGGTGGAGCGCAGATAGCTACTACTACTTTTAGTAATGCTCCTGGTGGTGAAATAATAATAAATGCCAATGATTATTTAAAAATTACTGGCTCTACTCCATCTTCTGTTAATCAATTTGGATATGGTGCTATTAATAGTTTCAGTTATCTTAATTATGGAGATAGTGGAAATATTACTGGAGTAATCAAAAATTTGATATTAGAAGATGGGGGTAATATAACTACAGCTTCTAGTTCTTTTGGTAATACTGGAAATTTAAAATTAAGTACACAAAATATTACACTCCAGAATGGAAGCAGTTTAGGAGCTACAACTTTTAATAGTGGGAAAGGAGGTAATGTTTTAATAAACGCGAATAATACCATAAATATTATAGGTAGGTCGCCTATTATTGGACCTAGTACAATTAATGCTGCTACTTTTGGTAGTGGGAATGCTGGAAATTTGGAAATTAATACCTCAAAGCTAATAATCAGAGATGGTGCGGGTATCTCTACAAGTACCGTATCGTTTGGAAATGCTGGGAATATTAATATTAACGCTTCTGGTTCAGTAGATATTTCAGGAGTAGATTCAAATTCAAAACTTCCTAGTTTTATAGATTCATCAGGAGCTATTTTAGATAATAGCTTGAGGATTAGATTTAATAGAGTGCCTCCTACTCCTACTGGAGACGCAGGCAAATTAATTATTAATGCTGAACAAGTTAATATTGATAACAATGCTCAAGTTAGTGTTAGAAATAATGGCTCAGGCAATGCAGGAATTCTTGAAATTAAAGCTAAAGACATTAACATCACAAACAACGGCGGCGTTACCGCGACCACTGCCGTAGGTGAGGGAGGTGACATTATCTTCAATGCGAACAATGTTCTATTACGCAATAGCAATATCTCTACAACTGCTGGACAGCAAGAAACCAAAGGGAACGGTGGAAACATTAATATTAATACGGAACTATTGCTTCTCTTAGAGAATAGCAAGATTACAGCGAATGCCTTTGAGGGGCAGGGTGGTAATGTCACTATCAATACTCAAGGAATCTTTCCTTCTTCTGATAGTAAAATTACAGCTACTTCAGACAGAGGAATTGACGGTATAGTTCAAATAAATACTTTACAATTTGATTTCATTAAAGCAGCGTTCGTTCCACCAGCAATTAATATTCCTACAGTTGCTCAGATTTGCGCTACGCAATCGGGTAAAGCACCTAATGAGTTTGTGGACAGAGGATCTGGGGGTATTCCACAAAGCCCAAGCGATCCCCTCAACAGCACTTATGGCTGGAGAGATGAGCGACAACCTATTTCCACTAAACAATCACAACAGCCAATACAGATCGAAGTAGATCAAGAATATGTAGAAGCACAAGGATGGAAAGACAATGGAAATGGGACAGTAAGTTTTACAACTAAACCAAAAGAAGTGATTTCTTATGGTTCTTTATCAGACTCACCTTGTCACAATTCTCAGAAATATAAATAGAAGGATACAGAGAGCATTGAAATAAAACAGCAGCTTTATGTAGCTAAACATAATTAATGGCATAATTTCATTGCGAATGCAGCGAAGCCTAATGTAGGCGAAGCATTCTCGAAGGGTAGCAATCCCAGTCCTTGCGATTTCTATCAGGGCAAACGCGAGGGCTGTAAATATTTTTGTTCATCTACTTAGCTGCTTCTATTAGATAATGAAAAAGTTTAAAAAGTTGCTTCTATGTTAAGAAAATGCTATGTCGTCCAAATATCGATACTTAAATGTGTTCGGGGCAACTTTTTTTCTAGTAATTCCGATATCAACAACTAACCCGCTTTTAGCAAAAACAGCACCTCCAAGACTCTTTACACAGCAAATACCAACAATTCCTCAGAGACCACAAGTTCCTTCTCCAATAGAAAGAAGAGAAGAACTGCAAATACCTCCTGCTTCAGTGCCTATGCCTGAAATTCCCAAAATAAACCGAGAAAAAATTAAAGTTGAAAGGTTCATATTCAAAGGCAATACTGTCTTATCAACTCAACAACTAGAATCAGTAGTTGCTTCTTACACAGGCAGAGAAATTGCATTTTCAGAATTGCTCGAAGCTCGTACAGCAGTCACGAGGCTGTACACTGAACAAGGATATCTAACTTCTGGAGCCTTCTTTCCTGTTAAAGAGAATCAAGCGATTACAGCCAGTGGAGGAGTTGTAACTATACAAATTGTTGAAGGCAAGTTAGAGAAAATCAATATTATGGGTAGCGCACGATTACAAAATTATATTCGTGAACGCTTACGGACAAACACGACTGAAGTATTTAATAGCAAACATTTGCTGACAGCTCTACAACTACTGCAAACAGATCCTTTGATTGAGAAAATTTCTTCGGTTATAGATAAAGGCTCTCAATCAAGTACTTCTGTTTTAAACGTTACAGTCAAAGCACGTCAACCCTTTAGAATTGAAGCTTTCTTAGATAACTCTCGTTCACCTGCCATTGGCAGTTTTCAGAGGCGAGTTGAGTTAAGCAATGCTAACCTCTTCGGGCTAGGAGATCGGTTGAGTCTGGGATATAGAAGCACTGACGGCAGTAATACTTTAACAGCTGATTATTCTATTCCTCTCAATTCCAAAAACGGGACTGTGCAGTTTTTTTATGCAAATTCTTCTGCCAATGTTATTGAGCGTCCTTTTAGCAGGCTAGATATTCTTTCTGATGCTCGCGCTTATGAACTGACTTTGCGTCAGCCAATACTACGACAAGCTAGCTCTAATTCAACTCAAGAATTTGCTTTAGGATTGACAGCTTCCCGACTAGAGAGCGATTCATCATTACTCAACACTCCTTTTCCTTTAAGTGCTGGCGCAGATTCTAAAGGGCGAACGCGAATTTCCGCTCTTAGATTTTTTCAAGAGTGGACACAACGCACAAGACAAGGAGCATTATTGGCACGCTCCCAGTTCAATTTTGGAGTTGGTGCAATTGATGCCACAGTTAACGATTTCGCTCCTGACAGTCGCTTCTTCTCTTGGCGAGGACAGACTTCATGGCTACAGCGTTTAGCAGCAAACGGTACATCCTTGCTTGTTAGAGCAGATATTCAACTAGCTTCTCGCCCTCTTGTGCCATTAGAACAATTTGCTAATGGTGGTATAAATTCGGTCAGAGGTTACAGACAGGATACATTTTTGTCTGATAACGGAGCTTTACTATCAATTGAAGCACGTGTTCCCGCTTGGATAACAGACACTGAACAATTACAGATCATTCCCTTTTTTGATGTGGGAATTTCCTGGAATAATACTACTGCTAAAGATACTGGGATAACAGTATTTACAGGAACACTGGCATCTATAGGGCTTGGTATACAGTACCAGTTAGAAGAGCGCCTTAATGCTCGTCTTGATTGGGGTGTTCCTTTGATACCTGCTGACACTAACTCAAATTTAGAAACATGGCAAGAAAACGGATTTTATTTTTCTATCAATTACCGACTGCTTTAAAGTATCTAATATTAGGACTATGTTTAACGGTAGTGATAGTTTTATGCCAAGTCCAAGCAAAATCCCAGACTTCTACAATTTTAGAACAATCTCAAGCACAACTTCTCAATCAACAAGGATTTGAAGAGTTAAATAAAGGACAGCCTCAAGCCGCACTACAAACATGGAAAGCAGCTTACAATATTTACTACAAATTAAAAGATTCTGATGGCATTGCTGGTAGCTTAATTAATCAAAGTTTAGCACTACAAGCAAGTGGTTCATATCTTAGTGCTTGTCAAACTCTAAGCAAGATTCTAGAGCTAGAGGATTGGATTTGCTCTAGCCCAATTGAATTACGGGAAATTTCTCAACAAGCCTATCTAGAGACGTTAAAGTTTGCTTTGGAAAAACAGCCATTTTCAAGAGTCAGAATTATTGGACTCCGTAATCTAGGTGATGTGCTGCGGCTGATTGGTAATCCAGAAGCATCTTCGATTATATTATTCAATGCTATGGCAATGGCTGAAACTCTAGATTCAAAACAATCAGATATTTATAATCAAATTTTATTGAGTTTAGGTAATACAGAACGTGCCCTTTACATCCAAGCTAAAGGGAAATATCAGCTAACTGATGATGTATTTACTAAACAGAAATCACTTAAAAAACTTAAGTCAAAAGCTCAAAATGCTCTGAAATTTTATCAAGAGTTAGCAGGCAGAAAACAAAATGTACTTCCCCTGCAAGCAAAAATCAACCAGTTAAGTTTAATCTTAGAGATAGAAAAGTGGAAGAGCATAGTAATTTTAGAAAATCCAACTACAAATGAATACCTTCAAACATTAGTTAATAGCTTATTAAGTCGCCCAGAAAGATTTGAATCATTCCCTGCAATCGAATCTATCTATGCTCAACTTAATATCGCTCAAACTTTAGTGCAAATTGACCAAGATATCCAGTTAAAGCAACTTGTTTTCTCCAGAAAAGATAATCCGTTATCAATTTCATTACTATTAGCGAATAAAGCTAACACTTTAGCCCAAAAGCTGAATAATAACCGAGCCGAATCTTATGCATTAGGAACGATTGCTACCATCTACAACTCTTTAGGTAAAACACTTGAAGCAACACAATATTTTGAAAAAGCTATGGGACTAGCTCAATCAGTACAAGCTTGGGATATTGCTTATGAGTGGCAATGGCAATTAGGACGTTTATATCGAGTCTTAGGAAAAGTTGATAAAGCCAATCAAGTATATGAATCTGCTATTAACAGTCTTGAACAAGTTCGAGGTAATCTTCTAGGGGTAAACCCGGAAATTCAATTTAATTTCAAGGATAAAGTTGAACCTATTTACCATGAATATATGGAGTTGTTATTTTCCCAAGATGAGGTAAAGTCAAAACGAGCAGTTGAAATTCAAGAGAAGCTAAGACTCGCTGAAATAGAGAATTTTTTACAATGTGGTAGATTGAATTTATCTTCTTTAAGGAATGAACAAACTCTAAAAGAATTATTTCCAATTATTTATTTAATTAAGTTGAGAGAGAAAGTAGAAGTAGTTGTTAGAACACCCCAAAAATTTTATCGCCATACAGTAGACTTTAACCAAATAGCTGACCCCATTGATAATTTACTTAAAATTGTTCAAAAAAAGCAGTTTGTTAGAACTGAAGATGTTAACTATTTTATCTATTCTAAAACTCTTTATAACCTCTTGTTTTCTCCGATTAAGCAGTATCTTCCTAATTCAGGAAGTTTAGGATTTGTTCTAGATAGCTATTTCCAGAATTTACCTATCGATATGTTATATGATGGAAAAAAATATTTGACTGATTCATATAGCATTGTCACAGCTTCAAGCTTTCAACAATTGCACAATCATTCAGCTAAATTCCAAAATTCTAATATTTTAATTGGCGGGATTTCTCAACCTAGTCCTAGTCTTAACGACCCCTCAGTTCCTAAAAATTTACTAGCTTTGCCAGAAGTAAAAGCAGAAATCGAAAATATCAAAAGAAATACTACTTCTGTTTTAACTTTAATTGATAGTGATTTTAATAGTCGCAGCTTTCAACAAAAAATTGAAAAAAATTCATTTTCTTTAGTTCATTTGAGTACTCACGCTCAATTCAGTTCTGACCCTGAACAAACCTTTGTCTTGACTTGGGACAAACCTTTAAATGTCAAAGACTTGAAATTTTTGCTCAAAAATGAAGGCGACACAATTAATTTACTTGTTTTAAGTGCTTGTCAAACTGCAAAGGGTGATAAACGCTCTGCCCTTGGAATTGCTGGAATAGCTATACAAGCCGGAACACGCAGTACATTAGCTAGTTTGTGGCTAGTTGATGCTGATTCTACTGCTCTATTGATGGAGGAGTTCTACAAAGGATTGAAAAATGGACTTGTTTTACCAGAAGCACTAAGACTTGCAAAACTGAGTTTGTTGTCTAGTGAAAAATATTTCCATCCCTATTACTGGGCTGGCTTTATTCTTGTTGGCAACTGAGTTAAAAAGCATGTCAGTGGAAGCATAAGTTGTCTACTGCTTCCATTTATAGACCAGTTATCGTCCCACCAACAAAGCACTGTGCAACAACTTATGGTGTCGTCTGCAACGAGTCAGCACTGGTTAAATCTAACCGCCCCTTGCTCTTTCTCGTCTTTTCTGGCTCTGATCTGCAATTTTCGCTCCTGCTTCTGCTTTGACTAATTCATCGGCATTATTCTCTTTTCGAGCTAATTTGGTTGCAGTTGCATATGCAGATATAGCCGCAGATGGCAAGTATGCCTCTAGGTAGCGATCGCCTAATAATCGATAGATAGTGGGATTTTTACTACCTGCTTTGGCTCTTGCCTTTAACACCAGAATCGATTCGTTCAACAAGTTCTCTGCTTCGTATACACTATCTAAATCAATAGCTAATTCATCTTGGAACTGATTGAGACTTTGAAGACGATTGATTGTCGTCGCTATCTCTTGTGCCTTATCAATAGGGACTATCAAAAGAATAGAGGCACTAGCAGCAATAGGCTCATCTCCACGATTAGCAATGACGTTTACATTGTAAACATTCCCCGGCTCCATAGCTGGCTGATCTTTCGGGTATGGGAGTTGAGTTGCCTTAACTTCAACTGACCAGTTAACTCCTTTGCCTTCGATTTGCACCATATAGCTAGTAGCTGAAGGAGTGGCAGACCAAGATAGTATTGGATTGGTATTTAAAATGACGACACCGTAGGGAGTGATTAATGTAGGTATATTTTCATCTTCCTCTGCCCCTTTGGGTGTCACACAGGTATACCCATTTTTCAAAGTACAATTCTCAAATCTACGCTGGGAAACAGGTAAACAATGTTCACTTACAGTACTATCTGTGAGGTATAAAAGCTTTCCATGTGAATAACAAAAAATCTCAACCTTACGCCCACGAACTGGATGAATTTTGTCATCTTTACAAAGCTTACTCTGGGGTATCCAATTGATATCGCCACTAATAACTTTTGCTACAACTTCACAGTCTCGCTGATGTGGATCGCTTCTACTTGCTGATTGAGCTTGTCCCCCTGCACTGCTAAAGCTTGAAAACAACAGTATTAATGCAATGGCTACGAATTGAGAGTTTGAAACTTTTTTTATTTTGGCTGTTGACTTTGCTACAATCAGCATTCCTATTATTTAGTAATTTGCTATCTATTTGATAGCTTATCGAAATTGACGCACCTTAGTCAATTCGTTGGAAAAATGCGCTGTAGAATTTGTTGTTTCCAATCTGATATTTCTGGTAAACCAGAATTATTTGATATTAAGCAAACTTCCCAATGTGTTCTAGCATTATCCAAGTCACCTAACGCTTCTTGTGTTTTTGCTAGCAAGCAGTGAGCATCTACTCTTCGAGAATCTAAATCCACCGATTTTTGCAAGTAATCTTTCGCCTCTGCATAACGCTGTTGTTTGAATCTTGCCCAGCCTAAATTTTTATACAAGGCTGCTTGCCATACTGGATCTGAAGTGCGTTTCAATCCTTCAAGTGCTAGTTGTGCTGCCTCAGAGTATTTTTTTTGTATATTTTTGAGCCGTGATAAATTGTTGACAGCATTCATCGGTTGATTCTTCCCGTACTTAATCGATAACTTGTATTGCTGCTCTGCTTGGTCATATTGACCTTGTTCATCGTAAAAATTGCCAAGATTATAGTGCAGTTCCCAAGCGTTAGGCTTGAGTTTGAAAGCTTTTTGGTAGTTTTCAATTGCACAGTTTAAGTCCTGAGTTACCTGGCAAGCTACTGCCAAATTATTATATATTTCATCATCTTTTGGATTGTAAATTAATGCTAATTCATAATATTTTTTAGCTATTTTAGGCTCATTCATATAATGTCCAGCTTGATTAAAATAGTAAGCAGATACAGCAAAATTAATTTGATTATAACTACTATTAATACTTACTATTAATGAGCTTACCAAAAAGCATTTAAATATATTGGATACCAAAAAACGATTAAGTTTTAATTTAAATGGTAAACGCTGCAAACGTTCCAATATGACTTGAGTTGTCTGTGGGCGTTGTCCTGGAAAAGGAGCCATCATGTCATCAAGTAAATCAGCAAGAGGCTTATCAATATGTGGTGCTTTATCTCTCCAGATTAGTCTTCCTGTGTTTTGATCTATTGGTAATTCCAATAGTGATATCCCTGTTAACAAATTCACAAAAGTTCGCCCCAAAGCATAAAAGTCTGATTGAGGCAATGCTTGACCGTTAAGTTGTTCAAGTGGAGAAAATCGAATCGTTCTAACAACTGTTACTTCATATCCACTACTGAAGCGTGTTCTTTTATTTACTCCACTAGCACCAACTTTTGCTAAATATGTTGTGGTAATCTGTCTGGCTGCTCCAAAATCAACAAGTGCCAGTTGACCATCAGGTTGATAAATAATATTCTCTGGTTTAATATCTCTATGAAAAAAGCCAGAGCGGTGTACCGATTCAAGAATATCAACTAGTTGTGCTAACCAATCCAGTGCTAGTTTTTGAGGAATTCTTCCATAAGATATTAACCACTGTTGTAAATTTTCTCCTTCAATTTTTTCCATTACTAAACAGTGCAATACTAAACGACCGTCCTTCAGTATAAAAGTGAAATAGTCATCCACACCACACTTAGGAACTCCTGGATGATATAACGTCTGTAATACAAGTGATTCTCTCTGAACCAGACGAACTAATTTAGGATCACTCCACCTAAGTACTTTCAATACTCTGATTCTAGATTTTGTCCCCCATGACGGCTCAACGTCTTCAACCTCAAAAACATCTGTATAGGTAGATGGATCTTCATCCAAAGAACGCAATGGGCGCAGTAAACGAATGCGCCCATCTATTAGTAAAGGATTACCACAAGCTAAACAATTTTCACTATCTTCAGGATTATGCCGCCTACTACACAAGGGATTTATACAGTAGCTCACAGAGAGTTTTGCCCCTGTATATAACTGGTTAATTCTTTCTTATCTGATGATTTATATACTAAACCGTATGGATCTACTAAAATATATTTTTTAATAACTGGTTCCATACCATAGCTGAGTTCATGCTTACTTGATTTTTTACTGGCTTCAATTAACGAGCGTTGCTCTAAAACTTCCAAAGCTGATATTACCTTTGAAATTGACATTACTTCTAATTTTAATCGCTCTTTTAAATCATTAATAAGCTTTGAGAAAGGGATTAAAGCAGAACTTTTTACCATTTCCTCAGCTAAGTAAACCATTACTTGCTTTTGAAGATCAGTTAAAAGACCATTTTGTCCAAATTGAAGATTTAACATTGCCTCAACTCGTGGCCCAATTACAGTAGTCCTATAATCGAAAAATTTTTCTAGGTTCCCCCCAAAAATGCGATTTATTCGGTCAGAAACAGCCTCTAGTTCTGACGGATTTCCACGATATGTTTCAATCAACTCTTTACATTTTTCTCCAGCTATGCCCTTTTCACGCATTAACTGGATTGCTGCATCTTCTTCTAAACCTTCTATTTGAATAGATACAATAGATGAGTTTAAATTCACATAAGCAATTTCTTTTAAAGGCACTTGGCTTGTTACAATTACACAACTTTGATGTTTTTCTTGTGTGATTCCAACAAAAAAATCTTCGTATTCTAATCTTTTTTCAAAAATATTTACTGGTGCTATGGCTTCAAAACCATCTAAAACTAATAGACAACGATGTGATTGCAAATAATTTAACAATAAAGATAGCTTGGTCTGAAGAGTTATATATTCTGCTTGTTTTATATTAAAAGTATTAATTAGATCAGTAACTAAATTATCAATCGTTGAAGAACGCTTTATTGTTTTCCAAATAACATATTCATAATTGCTTGAATCTTCTAATAGTATTTCTTCAATTAACTTTGACGCTAGTATAGTTTTCCCAATTCCAGCAATTCCAATTAATGCTATACACCTTTTTTTAAAAATATTGACTTCCCTTTTTAAAAAACTTATTTCATCTTGTCGTCCATAAAAGGATGTTATTTTTGGAATTTCCCCATATAACGTAGTTGTGCCTATTAAACGATCAACATTTTCGTATGAGGCTTCTAGCTTTTTCAAATATTCTTTTTTTGCTAGTTTAAGCAAAATATTTCTTAAAGTTAATTTTTTTACTTGCACTCCTTCTCCAACAACTTGTGTAAGCATTGTCCACAACGGAGTACCTACACCAGTCTGCAAATAATGCACATTGTACCCCGAATCGTTTGCTATTTCCTTATAGTCTTTACCATCCCAAGACCCTTTGATTAAAACCATTTCAGAGGGTAACAAATATCTTCCGGTATG
The DNA here is from genome assembly GCF_015206985.1 of Nostoc sp. LEGE 12447. Lineage (NCBI taxonomy): Bacteria > Bacillati > Cyanobacteriota > Cyanophyceae > Nostocales > Nostocaceae > Nostoc > Nostoc sp. LEGE 12447. The sequence goes on from NZ_JADEXT010000056.1 coordinate 23,248, forward strand.
CTGAAGCACGCGCTCTTCCAAAATCTCTAGTACTGCTTCTAGGTCTAAATTTTTATTTGAAGACATACTTACCTACAATAGTACGTTACTAGCATTACCATAATACCTATTCAAATTCCACCTAAAACTTTTATATAGCTTTTTTACAATTTTTAATAAAAAGCTACTTGCTATCATTACTTTTACAGGATATAAGTTTAGAGTGCTACATTGCATAAATAATAACACGCTCTCTAAAACTGTCTCTAAAGCTACATTGACCTTTAAGTACAAAAACTCAAGGAGGCAGACGATCAGGTGCAAATTTTGGAAGGTAATAGTAGAGGCAAAATCTGCGGTAAGTACCGTCTGAGCAAAAGGCTTTTTCTATTAAACATTATCTAAGGTTATCACAAGTCCTTAGATACTCCAAAAACACTTATGGACTACGGAGATATTGAAAACTCAAAACAAAAAAAGAAGATAGCGTCGATACCAAGTGACTAGAACTTCTGTAAGATCAAGCTAATTGGAGGAAAATATGGAGGAAAATATGAAACCATCAAAAAGCCTAAAGCACAAAGCGCCACTAAGGAGTAGGCGCTTTGTCTGTTTGTAAAATTCATCGTTTAAAAGAGCGGGGCTGATCTCGAAGGAACAAAATAAATTGTCGTTGAAGTTTGGCGACCAAGACGACTACTAAATTTGTCCGAGAGTATAATCCGCGCTACCAGATCCATTATAGGGTCTGCCGCTTGGAAAGTCCATTCCTTGCGGTAAGTTTTGGCTGTCGAAATTCATAAGTTTTTATAAAGTTAAGTCTAATGAAGAAAAATTGCGAATTTTATAGCAAAAAGCAGTAGTAGCGCGAATAACAGTTACCAGTTATCAGTCAGAGTCTTTGATAACTGTTGACTGATAACTGATGCAACCCCCTCTGAACTTGTAAACCGAGTTATCAGGGAAAATATTGTGATAAATAGAGAACGCCCTAAGAGCGCAGTAGTAGAGCGTATGGGGTCGGATGGTGCGTTATCTGAGACTTGCCGCAGAAGCGTCTACGCACGGCAACTTTGTGCTGTGGCATTGGCGAGTGGGAAAAGTTTCAGCACCGATATTACTTTCAGATTAGACAAATCTCTCTCCAAGGAATTCCAAGGGGAGAACCGATGAATAATACCCCTAAAAAAACGGGGTCAAGGTTAAGTGGAAAAGGGAAAAGGGACGGGGAAGAGTTAGCAAATTCTTCCTCCCCTTCCCCTTTGCCCCTTACCCTTGACCCTGGTGTTGCCTCTCTAACTGAATATCCCAACAACCTCACGGCTGCGGAATACCATGAGTTGTTAGCTGGTAGCGCCATTCATCCGGCGTTGATTAAGCGCAACTTTTTCCATATAGAGGGAGAATCAGTTTATGATTTCCTGTTCATATCTGATAAAATTCCACGTAAGAATGCGGGTCGGGTAACAGATGGATACTTAAAGCTGTATCAGCATCTATTACTGGGTGGGACGTGGATTCAGTCACTTGACCCATTCAAAAACTGGCAACCAATGGAGTGGGGAAGGATCAAGCCCAACTTTCCTCGCATTGATTGGCAAAAAGGGAAACCCGTCAAATACGAGTCACCCCCCAAAACTCCCAACCGCGTTACCTACTTTGATGTCGCTAACCCCATCTGGGACAAAATAGCAAAACGTTATTTAATTAAGCGCTATCATTCGCTTTTAGCATTGCGCTTGCTGGATCAACTCAATCCACTAATATTTTGGGAGTGGGTGAAACAGCATCCAGAGATTCCGATTATCTTATGCGAAGGGGAAAAAAAAGCCGCTTGCTTGCTTAGTTTAGGGTTTGTAGCGATCGCACTGCCGGGAATTTGGAATGGTCGCGTGGGCAAACAGGATTTTGATGAACGGTTGCATCCTGACTTAGTACCAATGGCTCAGGCGGGACGCAAGTTCATTATTTTATTCGACTACGAAACTTCTTCTAAAACTAGGTGGTCGGTGTTTCAAGCCACTGTTCGCACTGCAAAAGCAATCGAATCGGCAGGTTGCTTATGTGAAGTTGCGCTGTTGCCGGGGCCAGAAAAAGGTGTAGATGATTTCGTGGTAGCCAGGGGTGAAGATGCCAATGTTTTGCTAACTGCAATTATAGACGATGCCAAATCACTTGCCGATTACCAGCGCTCCTATCGAGCTAAGAAATGGGGGTTAAGCAAATACCAGCCGGATGTCACTATTAATATTAAATATTTGACCCAAGCACTATGCATTCCTGATTTGGAGGAAAAATGTTCATCTCCCCCGCCTCTTTACGATCTTGGACTTGAAAAATTATTCAGTCCAAATCTGATAGCTACGGACTGCGATTTGGATACTGGGGTTAGGGAAAATGTTGAGTTGAAAGAAGATTCTAGCTCCTTTAGTGCCAAACCTTGTACCCAAAATCCGAAAAAATCTTTCCGTTTTCCAGACAAAGGACTAGTTGTACTCTGGAGCGATATGGGTACGGGGAAAACTGAACTCATGCGCTGGTGGCGTGACCAAAACCCCGACGCTCGGTTCCTCAACAACGGGCATCGCGTCAACCTGCTGAAGAATTTAAGCTTACGCCTGAGAACTGCGATGTATTCAGACTTGGGTTACACAGGTTTAGCTCAAGCCCAAGCCCTTAGTATTACCATTGACAGCTTGCACAAACTCAATACGCAAGCGCTGATTTATGGCTGCATATTTATAGATGAAGCTTGCCAATACCTTACCCACCTACTACACAGTAATACGTGTAAACAGCACCGTGCAGCAATCTTGGAGGTACTGGAATATATAGTATACAACGCGCCACTAGTCGTCCTTGCCGACGCACACATGGATGATTTAACCGTGGACTTCTTTCGGGCAATGCGACCAGTAGGTGAAGTACCTTACATCGTCAAAAATGAATGGAAAAATGGCTCACGCACTATATATTGGTACGAAGGCAGTAATTCAAGCGCCCTAGTTGCCCAAATCTCGGCAGCCCTGATGCAAGGTCTGAAAGTCATGGTTGCAAGTGACTCCAAGCGTTTCATCAAAAAACTCGAAAAGTCTTTTACCATTAAGTACGAAGATCCTAACTCTGACCAATCCCATACACCCCAAAAATGGCGCATCTGGTCTGTCCACTCCGATAATTCCGGCAGTGATGAAAACGTCGCTTTCATTAAAGATATCACCAACGCCGTCAAAAACTTTGATGCCTTGTTCACCTCTCCCAGCCTGGGTACTGGTGTCGATATTTCCGAGTATCATTTTGACTTAGTATTTGGTGTCTTTCACGGCGTTTCCCAAACTGCTACTGAATGCGCCCAACAGCTTTACCGTTATCGTCCAAAAGTCCCGTTTCATATTTGGGTGGCCCCGCGTCCTCCCTTTGGTTACAAGGATACCAATGCTACCAAGATTAAAGAGCGCTTGCTCCAAACCAATGAAATGACCGCTTTTCTGTTGCGGATTGACAGAGAAACGGGTAAGCGGGGCGCAGAGAAAGATTGGGCGCTTGAGGCTTACTGCCAAATTATGGCTAACCGCCACTATTCTCTCAATAATCTGCGTGATGATTTGCGATCGCTTCTCACAGAAATGGGCAATACATTTATATATGTGGGAAGTGATTCAGATCCTCAATCCCTTGAAAGTTTAAAAGCAGCAGCACAAGCTTTGGATAGTGCCCACAATTCGGCTGTTGCCAGGGCTAATAATATTACTTTGAGTGAGTACCGTGCCCGTCAGAGCAAAGATTACCTTGACCCTAGCGAAATTTTTGAATGTGAAAAGTTTCGCATTTCTGATTCTTACGGCATCGAAGTAACCGAATCACTCGTAGAAATGGATAAAGGTGGTCGATTAATTAGAGCCTTAGCTGGACTTGAGGCAATTTTAGCCCCACCCGAAGAATCGTTTACTGACCCCAAAACCGGGCAAACTTATCCTACCCCACCAACAATTGTCACCCAAAAAGACCGCACCGAGCGCGACAATCTACCTTTGTGCATCGACTGGGGCAATTATTCCGCACGGTGGCTGGCTAGATTTAACCTGGGACTGCATCAAATTCTCACTTCTTTAATGAAGGGTGATGAAGTTACCGCCGATGACCCCACTTTGCTCAAGATGACGGAGATCGCTATACATTGTGCTGCTCACGTCAAAGCAATTCTTGGGTTTACTATTCCTACTGACTGTAAACCTATTTGGTTGCTGGCGACTTTACTAGAGCAGCTGGGGCTAAAGCTGACTTTCCGCAAGCAGGGCAAGCGGGGTCAACAGGTGAAACTTTTTTCTTTATCTAAAGAGGAATTAGAATTTGCTCAAGAGGTAATTGCTCATCGCGTGGAAAAGCGTAATCAAAAAGAAAATCGAACCTATTATGCTGCTCAAACCCCTGCTGCGTATAATGTAAACCCCAATCAGCAGGCCGTATCCACACCCCCCCCTAATGCTATAGGGAACTCCCATTGCCAAGGGGAGGATACTACAGATGAGAGCAGGGGAGCAGAGGAGCAGAGGAGCAGAGGAATTGAAAAGTTGAGGAACAAAGAAGAAATTTGTACAAGTTCTTTCCCCTCTGCCCCCCTGCCCCCCTGCCCCTCTGCTCTCTTCACTGATCGCATTACGCTACTCCACTGCGTGGAAATGCTTCGCTCTGGTATCAAGCAGGGGGTTGATGCGATTAAGGGCATCCTTAAGCGATGGGTTGAGGATTTGCGCTGGGATACGGTGCTGGAACTTGAAGCGATCGCTCCTGATGAACTGCGACTTGTCGAGGCTCAAGTCCCGGAATTTTATGCCTTGCTCTCTGAAGATGTGTTGCCAATGGAGGGATAATTTCATGAACTAATATTATTGGCGTTCCCAATCAAGGGTTGCTTGGAAGCCGCTTAGTCCCCAAGGTAAGCGAATATGGCGGTACGTCCCATTTCTGAAGAAAGCGCAAGCAGAAAAATATTGCCACGAGGTCAGCAGTACTAAACTTTATGCCGTGTCTGTGCTGGTAATAAAGAAATGTATACACAAGTTTGGGGCAAAAATCAACAGAAAATCCCTCCCTTATCGACTGGGAGGGCGGTAATAGAGGTATCCTCTGACCAACGGTAAATGTATGCTTTCACGGCTGAAGATCCGAAAACTAATGTTATCGGATCTATCTAGTAACGGTCGCTTTGGGTCATATTGAGGCAGTTTTTGTATAGGGGAGGTGAGTTATTTTCTTTACAGAGGTAGACGTATTAATACGTTGCTACGGTTAACTCAAGAATTTAGGCGTGAATTCACGTTTAGGAAATTTTAGTAAATGTTGCTCCCCTGGAATCGATAATTAAAAAAGGGACACACCATTCGGAACAATCTTTTTTTGTGTAAGAGGCTGATTGGATTTTATGTAGGAACCTCAGAACTCTCGATGCTAACACCAGGGGCAGAAAACTCGGTGCAGAGGATGGCAGATGTTACCAACACTGCCCAAATAGTGGAGCTGTGGAAGAGTAGCAAGCGCTCGCCGGAAACCCGGCGTTGCTATGAGACAGATATCCGTTATTTCATTGCCTTTGTGCTAGGTATAAGCCCAAAACTTGTACAGTTGAATGATTTAGACTTGCGAACAGTAACAATGAACGACGTTCTAGCGTTCGCTGATTATCTGGAAACCAAGGAATATGAGGTGTCCACCCGTGCCAGAAAACTTGCGGCGATCAAAAGTCTGCTGCGGTTCGCTCTGAAAGTAGAATGGACAAAATTTAATGTCGCCGCCGAAGTGCCGTTACCCGAACCCAAGGATAAGTTAGCCGAACGCCTTCTTTCTGAGTTAGAGGTGATGACAATGATTGCCCTGACCCCAAAGGGTCGCGATCGGCTAGTAATCCAACTGCTTTATTATACTGGTGCTAGGGTGAGTGAGATTGCTGTTTTAACCTGGCGCTCGGTACAACCAGGGCGCGATGGCAACGGACAAGTTACGCTCTACGGCAAGGGGCAGAAAACCAGAACCGTGGTAATCCCCAAAAGCATTTATCAGGAATTGCTGGGACAAAGAACCAATAATAGTCCCGACGCACCCGTGTTTGTTAGCCGCCAGGGTGGGGCTGTAGGTGAGCGGCGAATCCGTAAGATTGTTGCAGAATCTGGAAAAAGGGCAGGGATTTCTGGGAATGTGTCGCCACACTGGCTGAGGCACTCTCATGCAACACATAGTTTAGACCGGGGCGCACCTGTGCAACTGCTGCAAGCAACCTTGGGACATTCATCGCTGAACCAAACTAGCCGTTACACTCATGCTCGTCCCAATGATAGCACCGGGCTTTATTTACCAAAGTAAAGTTGTTGGTGTTCGGTAAGCTCAATTTTAATGCGATCGCTTCATGTTCAGGCAAGTCAATTTTCCCGATTTGGGTTGTAAGGCACTTACCTGCTCATAAAGATACGAAAGTACCCAGATCCACGCCACACAACGAGCAATTAAGAACAAGGCTGGGATCTTTTTTTGTGGTTCCCCCTAAAAATACACTTCTAAAAGAAAAACCTAAAAATCGGTGAAAAAAAATAAACTAAAAATGACTTTATAGTTAATCAGTAATGCAACAGGTCAAAGAGCATACTTATAGCATTTAAATGCACAAATATTACAGGTGTAGGTTTGGATTAAAGAAAACGGGCAAAGGTGCTTATTTTAAGAAACTTGTACAAGATTCTTCCCTGCTTCTGTCGCTTTCATGCCAAATCAAGCTTATTGGAGTAGCCTGCTATTTCATCGCTATCACGGCATAAAACTATAGAGTCATTTTCAGTTTATTTTTTGAGAGTAGTTTGATTCCTCTATAAAAAATTCTCCAAAAAACGGACGGGTAAAACTTGCGTGCCAAAAACTCAAACTTTTCTCCGATGCGTTTGGACACTAATTATTTAAAACTGACAACTAATTCTTTAATGGACACCAGGGCTTAAAAGCAGGGGCAACTTTTAGAGACGCTATGCATAGCAAGATCCCCGGTAGGGGTACAGACTTACTGTACTGGATGTAATTATTGCTTTCTTACTTAGGAATCTAACTAGGTACTCAGCACTGTTTCGATGAGCAAAAATTAGATAAAGCAATCCTGCAAGTGTTTAAGCCTGAGATAATTTTTGATCGCCAATGGTAGCCGTTGGCAGTAGCATCTCTTCATAAAAGGCATCGCTTGAGGAATGCGCTGAGGCATTTGGCGATGATACTATCAAGGTAATTCATCATGATGAATTACACGATTTAATAAGCGTGGACAGTCCAAGTTTACCTAGATGATACGCTTTACATGAGCAATACAGGGCGGAAAAAAAAGCTGGCATCTTTCAACTGTGACCAAAGGAAGTGGGAGCAGTTTATCGCCTGTTGCAACTCGAAAGACACAACAGCAACAGCCACGCTGCTCGAATTTATCGATCTCTACTTAGGCGATTCCCAAGATAAGGTTGATGCAATAAGTGGTAACGATTTAGACGAACGCCTAGACTCAAAGATTAAGGCAAGTGTAGAGAAGTACTTAGCTGTGAGTGATAAAAGTCACAGTAATCCGACCAATGAAACGATAAAAGCTATTTGCGAAAGACTTGATAAGCTGGAGTCAGAGTTTTCAAATGAATCTAATGAATCTAATAGCAACCAAGCCACAGTAATTGATAATCTCGCCAATTTAGAACAAAAAGTGGAGAAGATGTATGCCCGAATGACACAGTTGGCTGAGGCGATCATTAAAATACAAGACTATCTCAACAACCAACAAAAGCGGGGCCAAAAATCGTACTACAACAATTCATCCTATCCTGGGCAAAGTCCGCGAATGCAACCGTTAACTGAAGAAGGTTTGGCCAAGAGGCTTGGTGTAAGTGAGGAAACTGTACGCAAGGAGCGAATTAATCTTCCCCCACCGCTTTTTGTAGCATGGTGTAAGAACAAGGATAGAGCAGGGTTGGGATGGGAATTTAACCAAAATACGGGATTATATCAGCCAGCAAGTTAGTATTTTAACAAACAGAATACATGCGTCAGTCGCCAGAATTCAGAAGAAGGTTAAGCGACTGGCGGATGAATAAACGGGTTGAAGTCCCCCACTAAATCAGAGATTTAGTGGTGCAATAATCAAGTGGCGAGTCTGAATCCCCCACTCATTAATTCTGACTCCTGAATTCAGAATAGCTGAATTCTTCTTTGATTGATTTCAACTTGTCGCAGGGGATGTGCGCTCTGCTGTTGCCAATTTGAATTTTTTAAAATGTGATTATTTCACAACCTTCAAGCAATTCGTCATAAACAGTTAGTTGTTGTGTTTTTAAGTGATTTGGTAGTGAATCATCATCAAAGGTCAAAGTAACAATATAAGTATTTTTGAGACTAAGAGATGATTTGCTGATATCGGTTATTGCCGCACTCATGCCGCTTCGAGTACCGATTAGATACTTCACTGATTGGCCGATCTTTAACTGTGTTGCTGGAATAGCCATAAATGTTAAAAGTGTACTTCAAGAGTAGTCTGGTTGGATGCGACCGTTGTTCTCATTTTGGGCATGGGTTTTATTATTGGAGCAGAACTGCGTCAATTGCTGAATCAATCAACTCAATTGCGGTAGTTTCATAGTGATAAGTATTAAAGCGAAACTTCCCGACAAGTTCGGGCTGTTTTGAGGGACGATAACCATACTTGGATTCATACATTTGTAGTGCAAGACTACCAATAGTAGTCATCTGTCCTTGTGTTGCAGTCAGTTGACGTTGTTGTAGCCTAGAAGCGACAGTAACAGTAGGGGAAGATGTTGTTGTACAAGTGGTTTTTCTGGTGTTGCTCAAACTCTGCCAGATTTCACTAAGTTGCTCAACAGGTGAAATGAGGAGATTGGTTAGTCCAGTAAAACGCTGGGCGGGTTTATCAGTAGCGACAGCAGTTTTCAATGCTTCATGCTGTCCAACTGCGATGAATGTACCCATTGCGCGAGTCATAGTCGTGTAGAGCAGCTGACGGGTTAACATCCGGTAATTAGCCCTGACCAATGGGAAAATCACATAAGGAAATTGGCTACCTTGACTCTTGTGGCAAGTTATACAAAACGAGTGCATAATTTGCTCGAAGTCTCCAGGATAATAATTAACAACAGCACCGCCCTCCCAAGAGATTGTAACCAGAAATTTTTCCGGCTCCACAGCAATAACCTGACCGATCTCGCCATTCATCACGGGCGGGACAGTTTCATAACGGTTTTTCAGTTGGATTACGCGTAGACGCTCTTAGCGGCTTGTCGCAGACATCGCCCGCACGGTAGACAACCGACCCAGAGATAACTTGTAGTTGATTTTCTTGTTTGGGATTAAAGATAGGGGCAAGAAGCAGATTGAGATTGTAAACTCCACAGTCTCCTTGTTTTTGGGGCGCTAAGATTATTAGTTGTTGATTTAAATCAACACCTGACTGGCCAATAGCTTTAACCAACTCAACGATGGCTTGGGAGGTCGCTTGGGGCGAATCTTTTTGAATCATTGCACAGTCACCGACATCCATCCAATCAGAAACTTGATTAAAATTGTGCAGTGTAGGGACTATGCCAGAATTGACATCATTAGCGGCATAAATAATTGGGCTTTCATGCCGTTGACGATAAATCGTCCGTAAGAGAGTTGTTGGCACGAGTTCAGAAACAATTAAATCTCGCAAGACCATTCCTGCGCCAATACTGGGCAATTGATCAAAGTCCCCTACCAGGACAATTCTGGTTTTTTTGGGCAAGGCTTTGAGTAGCGAATTGAACAGAAATATATCAACCATTGAAAATTCATCAACGATTAGACAATCAAGATTTAGAGGATTATCCTCGTTATGAAGAAAAACCGCATTGTTTCCCTGCCATTGCAATAAACGGTGAATAGTAGTTGCTTCAATGCCTGTAGCATCTTTCATGCGGTTAGCAGCTTTCCCTGTTGGAGCGGCAAGTGCAATCGCTTTATCAGTATGCATGAACCATTCAACCAAGGTTTTTAGTACATAAGTTTTCCCTCGACCAGGGCCACCAGTAATAATGCTAATTGGATGTTTAGCTGCCATCATCAAGGCGCTGATTTGTTCATCACTTAAACGTGCAAGTTGGCGATAGTCAGTAGTTTGGAATTGGGCTAACCAGTGTTCTAAATGTTCAGTGGGGTGAGTTGGTTGGTCAAGGAGAGCAAGAATCTTCAAAGCCACAGAAAGTTCAGCCCGATAAGCAGCTTTGAGATAAACACTATTACCAACATCACCCGAAACTAAAGTCCCCTTGGAGAGTAACTGTTGAATGATTGTATTTAAAAATTGAACATCGGGCGTATGCTGTGGTGAAGAAAGCAGGTCAGTGGCAATACTTACTAATTTCTCAAACGGTAAAAAACAATTCCCTTCACGCAAGCCGGATTTTAAAACATGGATTAAAGCTGAGATATAACGAGTATCGCTGTATAGCGGGATACCAAGAGATATGGCTAATTCATCAGCAGTCTTAAAACCGATGCCATCAATATCATCAATTAATCTGTAAGGGTTGTTCTGAAGTACATTTGCAGTTTTGTGTCCGTAATAGTCACAAATTTTCAAAGCTAACTTCAATGAAGTTCCCACAGCCAAAAGTTGGGTAATCACTCCCAAGTTCGGATTCTTTTTGCTCTCTGACCAAGCTTTGGTAATACCATCAATACGATATTGAGTTAGTCCGGGAACAGTGTAAAGTTTTTCTATTTTGTTATCTAATATCGATAAAGTCTCAGTTCCAAAAAAGTTGACCAAAGTTTGAGCAGTTTTCTTGCCGATCCCACGAAATAGTCCACTTTCTAAATACGCCTCGATTTCCGGCAACATCAGAATCGGAAATTTTTCGACTTGAAGGAGCCTCGTCATGAGTCAAAGAGTAATTGAGAGATTCTGTTCTTCTATAAGGGTAGCTCTAAAGCTAACTCATCGTCTCAAATCGAAAATCCAATTGGCTTACGAACTCTAAAGAATCTCCTTGTGCGATGAAAGCTGTTCATGGGCTAGAGCCTAAAAGGGATGTAAAGAAATGTTTCTATTAAGGTCATCAAATTTGGCTTCAATACAAGATTTAGTTATCTGCTAAGTTAATGGCAGTTAAGCATAATGGTTTTGGTAAGAATGGATAGTTAAGCATGACGCTTTTGGCAAGAATAGATCGGGTATTGTGTGGGAAATTAACGAAAATACGGAATTATGTCATCCGGGAAGTTGGTTGGAAACATCCAAATGTTTTTTCAAAGTATAGAGGCAATCAGGAGTTTTGATTCCACTGGCTTTCTGTAATTTATAGGATGCCCAAAGCTGCCAGCGCAAAACATCAACTCCAATAGTTGAACTACCGAACTGTACTTGAGAGTCTTTGTCTGGGTTTTGTATAACATTCTTGATTATGGTATTTATCGCTTCTGTCTTGAGATTATTCGGTATGCCCATTAGTAGCTTTGTAAGCCACTGTTTGATTTGTGGTGACTGTAGCCAGTCTTTGATTTGGTCAACTGATTGTAGGTTGCAGATTGCAGATTGGAGATTGACCCCATAACTAAAGTTAGGGGCTTGGGATTGATAGATTTTAGATTTTAGATTTACTGATGATTTTAGAAGGTAGATTGTAGATTATCCCCATTAATAAATTAAGGGGCTTGATTTTTCAATCTGCAATCTTAAATCTCCAATCTCCAATATTCTCGGTCATCAGTGGGAGTTAGGCGATTGGCTAATAGGGTGGGATTTTCGTTATCTTCATTAACTTGACTTTTGGGTTGAAAGAGTTGAGGAAAATTAGTATCTGTGTTGGACATAAAGTTGATTGGTTAAAAGAAAGCATCTCTATTATAGATAAATTGGATAAATCCGATAATAGCTAATATCTTTTATCAAGATATTAAGATAAATAAATATAAGAAGATTATTTATCCTCTGACACAAAATTATAAAGATTTGACTAATTAATTATGTTATAAATATTAAATAAGTTCCTTATGCAAGTATCAAATAAATACTATGCACCCAATAGAGTTTAAGAAGAAGTGGAAATTAACTTATCAAGAGATGGCATTCGTATTAGGATACGAAAGTTACGATACCGTCCGAAGCTGGTTCAGGTGTGGAAAAAAGCATCGAAATCCAATGAAGGTTGTTCATATAACTTGCTGGCTTTTAAATGAGAAGTGGGAACGCGAAGGTAAAAAAATAGTTGCTTTTTACCTATAAATATTTCCTAACTGGGTAAAATGTCCCCTTCCCCGCCACAAAAAAGGCGGGTATTTTTATATGTAGTTAGAAGTTCCAAGAAGTTCTCAGAGTCATGGGGATAGGGAGGAATGCTTGGCAAAATGAAGAACTAACAAGACCAGAAGTTGCGGCGATGTTAAAGCCAAAGGTTTCTGCAAGACAACTACAAGCGTATTTGAACATAGCTCGGAAGTACTTGCCAGAGTTCCAGAAATTCACCAACAAAAAAACAGGTGGTCTAGATGGCTATGCAAAGCTATACGAGTGTCACATTACAGGACTTCAGGAAATTCGCTCACTAGCTAGGGAACATACTTTAGCTGACATAGAAATTGAATTTCAACAACGAGCATTAAGCAAGTCAGAAGTAGGAAGCTGGAAGTAGATTTTTTGTTACTTTTAACTTTGGTAATAAGGTCAAGAAAAAGGGGGTAGGGGGTAGGAGGGTGTGGGGTGTAGTGAGGACGGCATTGGACGTAGCTCTGAAACCCCGACCAATGCAATTGCCTTAAAATGCAGGACTTAAACCAATTCGCAATTCGCAATTCGCAATTCGCAATTCGCAATTCGCAATTCGCACTCTTGCTAACGCCCCGCTCCGCTAACGCAATTCGCAATTACGTTTTGTGACGTGGATTTAGCTGAGGCATCAAAACGCGCTGCCGTCATTAGGCAGGGGGACTTAAACCCCCAAAGTTTGTTAAACACAAA
>NZ_JADEXT010000057.1:0-36207 GCF_015206985.1 Nostoc sp. LEGE 12447
AGTTTGATCTTGTTCTCTGGTCAGAAAGACCCTTAAACGGCTGCCCATATCTCTGTTACCTTCGTAGACACATTATACGTATTTACTTATCTTTACACAGTTTGGTTTTTCCACCTCGTTCTACTTATATAGTAGATTACTCTTATCAAAAAACTGGTAATTAAATCGCTACGCATTTTGAGAATCAAGAAATGCCTTCTAAATCCCAGTCACGTTATCCAGAAAATTGGTCAGATATCGCTCTTGATGTCAAACAATCTGTGGGCGGCAGCCTCTAGAATATAAAAAACCAAAAGATTATTTAATCGTTGTCAATCATGCGTTATTACAAACTCGTCGGACATACACCTGTTGCTGTTAATTCATTGTCAGAATGGCAAGATTATTTACACTCAGCACAAGATTCAGCAAAACATCTAGTTGCCGAGACTACAGTTGGCTCTTCCAAAATTTCAACTACTTTTGCTGGGTTTGATCTAACTTTTGGAGACCCCCCCTTACTTTTTGAAACAATGGTTTTGGGCGGGCCTCATCATGGAAGAATGCAGCGTTATTCTACTTGGTCAGAAGCACGCTTCGGTCATGATGATACGGTTATACAAGTGATGACTACCTCGCCACCGAGTGAATAGTGATGAACCGGAATGAGTTGAAAGTATTATTTAATATAAGTGGTTTAGCGGGTACGTAAAATGAGGGCGGCAGTCAGTGGCTCTTAAGGCGATTGATGCGTTTATCAGGGAACTTCATTGATACATTACTTTTAGTAGAGACAAAAAATAAGGGAATTTTCTTGACCTTTGATATTCTTGATTAACCTAGTATCGTTGATTTCAATAACTTTACAACCACAATTTGAGTTTTATAGGTGCTGAGGTAGCAGAGAATTAAATCATGTTGATCGAGTTCAATCCACTAGCAACAAGACTGGAAGATTACGCCGCGATTGCAAGGAATGCAAAAATTCGCATCAAAGCTAGAAAGCGAATCGGTACGCGCGATGATGATGGTACAGCAATTATCGAAGAATGGTGGGCAGAGACTGATTTACTTGCATATCTTCCAGCATGGGATCTAGAGGACATCCAAAAGGGGCGTGATTATGCGGTGATTACTCCACAGGCAGACTTCTACCCTTCATGGTGGTATCAACCTTGGGAATGGCAAAAAAATCAGCGTCAATTGCTGACCCGCGCTAGAAGTTATGCAGATATTTACCCTGATGATTATCGACAGCTTTTAGCTGAATGCAACAGAATACGAGAGAAAATCGGAAAAGAATTCTTGATTAGTAGGCATGGGCTTGCCTGGGGATGGAAAGATTTTAAGATTGTTTAAAAATTTCTAGTTGCATTTAATCCTGGCTCAAACCGATTCCTTTTCCCAAAACCACATAGTATACCCCTAACTATGTTGAACTCCATTTATAGTAGATTACTCATATTCAAGAACTGATAATTAAATTGCAACGCACTTTTAGAATCAGGAAATGCCCAAAAAATCTCAGTCACGTTATCCAGAAAATTGGTCAGATATTGCTCTGGAAGTCAAACAATCGGTGGGCTGGCGTTGCTCCAAGTGTGGCTTGCAGTGCATTCGCCCAGATGATGATACGTCCGAACTTTCCCGTTCTCTTAGAACGGCGCTAACACTAACAGTACATCATAAAAATTTTCTGCCAGAAGATAATCGTCAAGAAAACTTATATGCCTTATGCACAGCTTGCCACCTCAGTTTTCATACGCGACGCAGGGGAAATGTATCGCCAGGACAACTGTCTTTATTTTGAGCCAGCTTCTTATTGAACTAAGGTACTGCAAAAGCGCCACCAGCAGAATGAACTACCTTTATCTCTGATTCCTGGGCGGGAGCAAGAACCAAGTAAATTGAATAGTTTTATTGAATTCCCATTTCTGCCATCTGGCATTGGAGTTCCCAGGTTAGCCCTTCAAAGTCGGGCATATTTTCCTCTCTATCACGGGAGTAAGCGCTTGGTTTTACGCCGATAACTTCGATTTCTGTGCTAACTTCTGCTAAGTGGTTCATTCGGCTGCACATGGGCATTGCAACTGTATCCCCTACTTTTTTGTAGGTATATTCGCCGTTCGGAAAACTTTAGAAATCGCCGCGATGTAAATCTGAGAATTTCATGGATTCTAAAAGTCTTACTCTTTTTATTTGGTTGAAAATCACTATTTTTGCACACGGACATTAAAAGGATAACTTGATATTGGACTGAAAATGCGTCGGCAGCAGATAAGGCGATGGATCTTTAAGAATGCTCTGGGATATGAGTGATGAGTAAACACCTTCATCTGTGGGAAAAACTTAACCAACGGCAGCAAGCCACCCTCACCGCCATTTACCGTGCTGACCAGTTTGTGGAGGCAGCACAAAAAGAAGGTTGGCGATTAGGTTCAATCAGAGAGAAAGCATCTGTATGGCGTAATCTGCAATATTATTTTGAACCAACAAGCTATGAAACTTTATTGCACAAGTTGTTATCCCAAGCGGGTGTAGTTGACCAGGGTTTAGGTTCCACTCTTCAAGTTTTGGAACGACACAAATTAATTGAATGTAATTATTATGACGGCGAACTAATTTCTATCAAGCTCACCACAACTGGACGTGCTGTAGCTCGTGCTGGATTGGGTGAATCAGCACCCAAAAAACCACCCAAAGGACAATTAAAACCAAGGCAGTGGGAGGCACTAGCTACAGCGTATGAAGCTGGTGAATTAGGAATAGACAGTGGCTTAAACTTTGGGGATTACGCCGGGTTTAGTTGGCAGTGGACAAGGTTTTGATTACGAGATTATCAAGGAAGTGGATTAGTAAAGGAAGTTGGCTACTGGAACAAAGACGGTAAGCACTCAACCAAGCTGGTTATTACTCAGGCTGGAATAGAGTTTTATCGACAGCAATGGTCACAATATCGCACTCTTTACCCTGATGTGAATGCGCCCAAACCTGACTGATGTTATTGAACTACTGTCTGACCTCATTCAAGTAATATTTATCGATTTGCTCCCTCATAGAGGCTAGAGCCGATTGAATATCTGGGAATGGCTGGCTTTCTTGTAGCACCATTTCTTCATGCACGGGTACATATAATTCAGCCAAGTAGCAGCCAAGGCGTAGATCAAACCACACGTCAATAATGCAGTCTCTATACCAGCCTTGCGAATAGTATTTATCGATCTGTTCTTTCATGTAAGCTACAGCCGATTGAATATCTGAGAATGCTTGCCTTTGTTGCATCAACATTCTGTTGCGTACCGGGGCATATAATTCAGCTAAGTAGCAACCGCGCCTGTCATCACGCCACACATCAATACTACAACCTTTATATTTCTCGGAGTGCTTTAAATCCTTAGAGAGTAAATCAATCATGTCGAACACCCATTTGCAATCAACTTAAAAGGATAACTTGATATTGGACTGAAAATGCCTTGTATGTTCCACAGCTACCGTCCTTGAGAACAGGGTGGGGTATTATTCGCAACTGACGACATTCGATTGAGTCATATCGTAAATTACGACATTAGATTGATTCATGTCGTCAATTGCAACAGATGATTGATTCATGTCGTCTCTGGCTTTCAAACCAATATCTCGACGAATACTTTGTAATAACTCTAGACCTGTGCGTTGAGAATTGGGGTTAGCTGACCAAATCGCGTTGACTGTAATCTCAGTACCTTGCAAGAATGCGTTTACTGCCCCCACGAAGTAATCACCATCTGAGTAGTCTAGGCGGACTAGGTAAACAAAGTTTTTGTCAGGGTAAAAGGTATTTTTTAACTCACTGGCTTTTTGATAGTCGGGGTGTTCTTCAGTCAGGTAGGTAATTTTTGGTTTGTTGGGCTGACTGAATCCCCCTGATTTAGCCCAATTGGGGTCTAATTTCTTGCGCCTTTTGGCTTCTCCCATTATCGACTCCTTTGTGCTACCGAGTGCAGAATCAAGGTTAAATCCACTATTATTGTCCCGGAAAACAGCGATGGGTGCAGACTGACGGACAAATTGTTGTCGATGAACAAGCACTGAATAGAGCCAGAACACAAGGCTAAACTTGTGTAAGCTAAATAATATGTAATAACATTGGGCTGTTTAGAGGGCTGATTTCTTATTGATACTTCTGCCGTGGTTGTCCGCGATGCCGTAACCATGCCGTAGGCTACGACCTATACAGGGTATGGATTGCCGTGATTGCTGCCGGATGCCGTAGACACCGAGAAAAGCAAGTTATACATCCCTTTTTATGACCACGGCATTACGGCAATCCTTTCACCAATCAGGCAGGGAATAGCTATCATTGCCATCAGAATTTATCTTCTCAGTCTTAACTAATTCAGCTACTCCATCAATTAATTCTGACTCGGAATAACCAGATAACCTGTCTGCCTTCTTCAAATCACGTAATGTTTTTGGTGTTTTAGTCTTGACATTCTGGAAGTATTCATAAATCTTTTTCGCTACTTCAGATAATGGCTTTGGATGTATCTGGTGAGCCGGACTTAAATTAAATTCCAGGTCAAATACTCTATCTAAATATTCCTGCTCCGAAGCAATCGGCTTGACTTGATTAGATAATTTAGGCATCAATGCCACGACAAAACCCCCAACGGAAGCAATCATAACTGGGCGCAAGTTTTGATAAGAGACTGTTTTAACTTCCAGATATTTAGATTTGATTTGTTCCCGCTCTTGCTTACCTGGAATAATGTCACCTCTATTTAAAATCAGTTCCAGCACCCCATAAGATTCTTGCTCCCTTCCATTCTTGATATACCTGTTACCTAACAACAATAAATTGAGACACAGCCTCGTTTGAGCATCCATTTTTTCAATGCCCAATGCTGCCAGATTAAAAGACTGTAGGGAAGCAATAAACTTAGTATTAAACTCTCTACCAATCAGCAGAACATCAAGCAATTTACTCCCATAATTCCAATCAGAGTAAAGCTTGCTTAATTGGTCAGCAATTACTAGCCAATCATCCAGAATTAGAATCAATGGTGGTAAGGATTCGCGCTTTGATTCTGGTAGCTGTTTACGCTGTTTGTAGTTGAGGTAAAAGTTATCAATTACGTCTTTAGCTAAGTCTGGGTTTTCCCCGTCAAAGACAATTACTCTCTCTTTCTCTCGTAAACCGCAGAAACTATCATTCTTAGCACTAATCACCCAAATATCGGCACTTGGACAATCTGCAAGGATTTTCTCAATCAAATAATTGAGGGTGACAGATTTACCGCTTCCCGGTGCGGCAACTAAAGCAGTGGAACTATCGGCTCTGGCTAAGGCTTGCAAAGTGTTGAAGGCAAGCGCTTCTGATGGGTGAAGATTTCCACCATTCTGTTGTAATGTCTGCTGTTGTCCTCCGGTTACTTTATCATCACCCCTGGCAACATCCTGCATTGACTGTCCCGGCAATGCCCCGGCTGGCTGACCCGTTGCCTGCTGTAGTTGCGCCCGTGCTTCGGCTTCTGCCCTCAAACGTACCTGCTCTTGAAAGATGGCTAACTCTTGCGGTGTCATTTGTGACAACTGCGCGGTTCTTACCCGTTTATTCTCAGACCATTGGTGAAATTCGTAATCTAGTTGTGCGCTATATGCTTCCTTATGGAGCCTTAACCCGTACCAAAGTTTAGAAATTAGCCAGTTGCTACGAATTTCTTCCCTAACTGAAGGCATTAGTTGAACTAATCGCCATTCCCTAGCTTTGGATAACCCATAGGCTCCTCCTAGAAAAAACATTGAAGCTAATCCCCACAAAGCCTTATCAGGGTTGCTTGGTGGAATAATTCTTAATCTGGTAGCTTTGGTTGGCAAGAAGTTATCACGTTGAAACTCTGGGTTAGCTGGTGTGTAAGCTTCAGCATAAAACTCCGCTTCGGGCATTATGTAACGCTTGTTGGGAGTGCAGTACCTTTGACGGTTAACTGGATGAGTGAGCTTTTCGGGGATGAAGCAATATTCAACTAAACTAATCTGAGTTCCTGTAAATGACTTTGCCCCAAAAATTAACCCGATGGTTGCCAGCAGCCCCACAGTGATATTGTTGGCTGTTCCCGAACGCAAGTATTCTTCAAATTGTTTGCGTTTCATTGGTTTGTTCCCCTGACGATTGCTGCAATCACCAACAACACAAAAGCACCTACCCCAATCAAGCCCCAAGGTATTTCACTCTTGGGAGTTGGCTTAACTTCGTAGGTTTTAACCTCCTGATAGAACCGTGTCTTACCTGTATTAGTTGCTTCTGACACTGCCCTATATTCATCAAAGGCAATCCACAGCGAAGCTCCTACACAAGCGGTTTGGGCGGTCGCTACCAAAAAATCTTTGTCAATGTGGATTTGTCCTGAGTAGTGAAGCTTGGTCAGGGTATTGGCGAAGAATAGCCCCAGTACAATGCTGCCCAATGTGCCAGAAGCCATTGCCCCAATTCCAAGAGTTGTGAGTAGGCTGACTCCAGCATTGGCGGTGAACACTCCCAAGAATGTAGCCAGTGCTTTGTTTAGCAGTTGTTTGTTACTGAAGACATCACGAATGGATTGCTCTAACCGTTCGCCGTCTTCGCTCTCCGGGGTCGGTTTTTCTGAAGTAGTTTCACCCCAGAGCATTGGTGTGGACTGTTCACTGGTATTTTGGAACTGCGATAATAGGGAATCAATTTCATTCATGTTTACCTCGCGTGGGTGAAACAGAAAAAGCCAGAGTTTTTGCTAACAACTGGCTTTCGACTTACTTATGGCTTAAATGCCCATGAAGTTGCGGAACCACTGCCCTACTCGGCTAATCCCAGCAGTGCGCGAGTAATTGGGCTTGGGTATGCGGTCAGTCTTGGCTTCACTACCGTTTGTCCAAAGTGCGCTAGTTACCGCAGTTTCATAAGCGCGATCTGCTGCGTCTTGGGCTTCTGGGACTTTGTTGGATGCTTTGATTAAATCAGCCTCATATTTTGCGATCGCCATGAGGTCGGCTGTAGCCCCAGATATCTGAATCAAGGATGAGCGTTGCGCGTGACGGGTTGCCTCGGCAGTAGTGGCGTTGACGTGTTCCGCCTGCATTTCGGTCATTTCGTTTTTAAAACGCTGTTCTCCTGTCTTACTGGTGTTGATAGCTTTCAGGGTTTGCGTTCCGTGCTTCTGGGTCAGTTGCACCAGTTCAGCGTAGGCTTGGTTTACGTCCCCTGTGGTTTCAATGATTTTGCGGTATGCCTCCAAAGCTTTAGGCAGATTAGCCTTAGCGGTGTCAGACAGTCGCGCCATGTCTGCAATTTTGGTGATTACCGTTTGATCTCCTAAAACGGCTTTGTTGAACTCTGATGCCGACACATCAAACAGTCTCCCCATTGCTCCTAACGTACCGGGGGCATTGTTGGGAATATGGTTTTTGAGTTTTGCTGCTCCAAAATTACGTGCCATTTATTCTCCTAATAAGGTATTAAGTCGTAGTTGATATCGCTTGACTCTTGGGGCAATTCATCCCAGTAACCCATCTCTTCAAATCGGTTATAAATTCTCGTTGCTAATTGCCTTACGGGGTCGTCAAAATCATCAGAAATTAAATCAAATCTTTTCTCACCAAATGCCAATATATTTGCAATGTCCGCGTCAATCCCATTACCCAAGAATTGACCAAATGCAGCAGAGTATGGATGGTCATCGATGGTTGAATGAGTCGCTAAGAATTCAGTTCCGGTGAAGGGTGGGTAATCTTCACTCTCGAATATTGGTGTAGAAAGTGCCTCAATATCCGCCTCAATCATTGCTGCCCATTGTTCAGGATTTTCCGCTTTGAATTGCTCTAATCTCAGGGCGCGGTCAGTTAGCGGTGATTTGCCCCAATCGTTGGGATTTTTGTAATCAAGTGTCATTTGTTAGAATCCTTAAGTACTTTTCGTTTTGCGGCGAGAGATACATCCTGATTAGGCGATCGCCAAGCTTGCCGGCAGGTGCGATCGCTTCATCATCAGTTCTCACAAAACTCAACAAGTTCAAAAACCTCCCTCTGCACTTGGTTTTGGCTTAGTTCAAAGCGTCTAGCTTTCGAGTCATTGAAAATGAAAGGGGCATTGATTCGACAATTAGAGCGGTGGCTGTAGCGGAGTTGTTGACCACGGAATTCATACAAGTGGTTACGTTGTAGGGCTGTCGTTTCTAACATTTGCTCCCTCAAACTTGCGAATAAAACTCGATATTTAGAATCGCTTCGTGAATCTCCATCAAGGCTTGCACTGCATCACCCATCTTTAAGTCATTCGATGTACTGAACCTTTCGGACGCTTCGATTTGTTGATAATTTGGGGATGCTTGCACGAACCTTAAAGTCTGTTCGCAACCGAGGATGATGGTCATTATTTCGGTTGTTGTTAGCGATGGTTGTGTCTTTTGGGTGTCTTGGTTGCTCATGACTTGTTTGTTTCCTCTGGGTTTTTATCACGTAAGTTCTAATTCTTTCGCTTGAGAGTGATTTTGTAAGTCTCCCCGTTTGGCTTCAAAACAGTGTGTTGCTCTAAACCTAATTCGCTAGCTGCCCTTAAAATTGGGCCGACATTTTCAGACGGTTCACCATGAAAGGTTGTCTCCCCTTTTTTACCTTTATCAAGGTTTCTAGAAATCATTTCTTTAAGCGCCTCAAACCCTGACTGTGACATAATTCCTCCTATTTTCTATACGATACTCAAACCGAACTACTGATAATGAGAGCTAGTCCCCTTCTGGGGTTGTGTCTGCATTATGTTTGGGATCTCACAACTTCTTTCCTTTCCTTTGGGTTTTGATTGGTGCGGCTGGCGCTTCTGGCTGACTCGGTTTCTGAAGTACATAGCTGATGGCCCCTGCACCACCCACGGCTGCGGCGATGGTAAACATATTGTTTCTGCCAAGCTGCTGCACTCCGAAGTAGCCAAGGGCTAACGCTGCTGCTGTTGCTCCAATGCCTAAAACCGTGTTTCTGAATGTGGTTCTGCTCATGCTGCCCCTTTGAAATTAGTGACCATTGCGCTAAGTGCCGATTTATTGGGCTGTGTAGATGGCGCGGTTTCGGGTTTTGGTGATGATTGCACATTGCCGTGTTGAAAAATCAGTTTCTCTACACCTGCTGATAATGCTTGTGTCGGTGCATTTTGGGGTAAATCAAAAATCTTGCACAATTCAATTACTGCTAGGTAGGAGATGGTTATACGCCGAGATTCGTAATTCATTAATTAAGCTCCCAAAGATATTTGAGTTAATAGCTTCAACCCCAAGGCATTGATGAATTGGGGATTATTCAAAATCACAAAGCCTAAACCGGCTAGGTTCTGATCCACCACGGGCAGCGAAACACCACCACCCCAGGCGACAAGGTATTTAGCGCGGTCTAGATAATTGCCAGCAGTCACAAAGTTGGCGAATTTCTCAATCCTGTTTGACCACCACTGATCAAGGCATTGGCTGTACTCGGTTTCAAACTTCTTGCCCGTGAGGTGGTTGCCTCCATAAGTGAAAGTGCCTTCAATAATCCCCTGGTTCACCAAACTGGGCGAGTGCTTCACATCCTTGGACAGCAGGCTTACTCGGTCGTTTCGTTTGTCTAGTGCCTCTGCAATCATCGAGTGCAGTTCACCCGCTCCACCTTCAATCAAGTGACGGTCTATGACTGCACCACTACCGTTGAACACGGTAATCAACCAAGTTGATGAACCGATATCGAGTGCGATCGCTAATTCTGAGGGGTCAAGTACCAGGGAGGCTTCACCGAATAAGCAATGGGCAATGCTTCCGAATCCTTCGGGATAAATGCCAGTAACAACAATCTCAACTGTCTTGGTGACAATGGAACGAGTTACAGGGTGCAGATGTTCAAAGGTGTGAGTCCCTTCGACTCGGCGTTTAATCTCTTGGCCCCAGCGTTCGGGGTTGTGATTGCTCAAACTAATTTCTAGCTTGACTCCATCGGGAATATTCAAAACTGCTAAGTCTGCAAGAATGCTTTCTAATGCCAGTTCTGCTTTTTTGGCTTTGTCCTCGTGTAGTAGGGTGTGGTCACTTTGCGCTAGAGCCGCACTACCCCAGAAAAATTGAACATCTTTTAAGTCAAGCCGCGTTCCTTGTACATAACGCACCCATGCCCCATCTTTTGAGATGGTTTCGTGGTGCATGATGTTTCGGTTGCGAACAAGTGAGTATGCGGCTGGCATCATGATCGAAAAATCACCGATGATTGCCTTGCCATACCCTGCACCTGAGTCTTTCCCAGCGATGAGGTCAGTTAGCCCGGATTTGGCTAACAAGTCTGCTTGAACTAGCCAGTTTTTGGCATTGGAATATATAGCTGTCATGGTTCAGATGATTGGTGAAAGTCTTATTTATCCTGGCTTTGGAGAATTTAGACGCTGAATCGCCTTAAATCCACACATCCAGTTAGGGGTTAGCCATAGCATCACTTTCTGGCTTCTATTGCCTTTGTTTTGTGGCTGTTTTTGGCTGACAACTTTAAAGTAGCATTTTCTCAGAGAATTATCAGCAAAAGTAAAAAAATTAATTTACTTTTCTCAAAAAAAAATCAGACAGATTGTAGCTAAGTATCTGAGAATTAGCTACTGTCTTGACTGAGGTACACAATTTAAAGTTAAAAAATGCCAGCAGGTAAAAGACCACGAGTAATGTTTGTCACGAGCGATCATGTAAAACAAGCGCTAGAGCGATGGGCAGAGGATGAGGATAAAACTGTTAGCAGCTTATTGGACGAACTTATAAAAGAAGTCTTAGTACAAAAGGGGTATCTAGAACCTCCAAAAAAGTTATTGAGCCAGAGTCATCACAAAAATTAACAGAAGAAATCTCTTCATCCGTATCACACAGCAATTCGCCTGAATGTTATACTAATGAGCAAGCTTCGTATAACACAGCTAGCCAAACAGAGCTTATTATGAGCATTCCAATAGTTACCAGTCGCCAAGAAGGTGCAGCAGAGGTCAGGGTTTTCATGCTGGAAGATGAACGAGAGCAACTCAAGCAGGCTTGCACAAGCATGAAAACGAATATGAGCCACATTTTAAGAGTGCTAGCACTGCAATGGTTAACCGAACAGCACCAAACACCGCACGAATAGTATTAAAGGAAAACATGGTTCAAGATATATGTTCTCGATTAGAAAAAACTGAAACGGTGCTAGATGAACTAGCACCGTTGATAAAATGGCTTACTCAACTGCTTAAGCACACTGCTTCAAGAGTTAACTGTCTATTGAAAGGGTGGATAGCACGAGTGGATTTGTTTTTCAGGCAAATGCCTGAGTATTTGCAAGCCTGCAAAACAAAACAGATTAGCCTGTTTTGATACTGTCAAGCAGCTTTTCATGCTAACCTTACCAAAGTAAGTCTGCAAATCAGACTGAAATCAATCAATACAAAAAGGAGGGGGCAACGACACTAGCAGTATATTCGGATAGTCAAAATGGTAAGGGGAGTCGTTAGATAACAGTATTGATGTCCAAGACTTTGGCGGGTCAGACAGACACCAAAATTGTTTGAAGAACTAACGAGGCCTCACGACTCGACCCCTGTTCGCAATCTTAGCATACAGGGTCGGATATTTTATGCCTTTTTTTGGACAAATTGCAAAAAAGGCATCTGGCGCTACAATTTTCCCCGACTCTAGATTTAAAGCGGAATGTCAGCAAGAGCTACTTAGATGCAAATAATTTAGGGATGAATTTTACGCCTAGATGCCTCGTATATGAGGATAGCATCGTGAATATTTTGTTTTTTCAATTAAAAGCTGTTTTATTTTGCCTTGAGCTAAAGCATAGGGCTGATTTCTGCATTTTTGATTATTCATAAACTAATTCCAAACATTACACCAGCCGCTTGGTCAGCTTTGGAAGCAAGTAAAAAATAAGAAATCGGCTAGCTGCCCATACGCAAGACATACGCCTAGCAATTAGGCTCCTAACCGTTTATATAGCAATCTCAGTTTAACAATGTTTGCGTAGTTGAGGTAAAGTTAGCACAGCTTTAATCAGGTGACATCAACCCTATAAAACTAATCATGAGAGTTTCATGCTCTTAATTTCAGGCCTTTTAGTCAAGACGATTGGTTTCTTGTAAATCTGAAATTTTATCTTTACTGAGTAGAGATAAAGTGGTTAGCTATTGGCAACACTTGATACCAGCACTGCTACTTTAGCCATTAACAGTGGGTAGCTCCGATGAATACAACCATTATCGGAGGTTATCAAAATGGCACAAACCAATGTAATTAGCATCAATGAAGCTAATGGAAACGACCAGCTAACTCAAAGCCATTGGCAAGAGTGGGTTATTGGTTCAGGTGTTGACCCAAAGTTAACAGCTTTGAATGTCCGCTCTCTTAGTGGCCCCTCAGTGTACGAATATCTGTTATGCGCCCTACCTCAAACTGCCAGACGTAACGATGGGCGACTGCGTGATGGCTACTTGAAACGATATGCCCACGCGGAAAACGGCGCATGGTGGGTTAGCGGACTTGACCCGCTTAATGATTGGTTGGCGATGGACTGGGGACGGATGAAACCAGATTATCCCAGACTGGAATGGGACAAGACAACACAGCAGCAAACTCAAAAGCCAGTCAAGTACGAATCACCACCCAAAACTCCCAACCGAGTTACCTACTTGAGAATGCCCCTACATTTATGGCGGTTGGTATCACTCCGGTATAACGTACCGATGCCAGAACATATTACCGTTACCGAAGAAGGAGAGGCGTTAGGTTTTTGGGCTTGGGTAATGGCACATCCCGAAATCCCTGTAATCCTTACAGAGGGAGAGAAGAAAGCAGGTTGTCTCCTAACTTTGGGCTTTGTGGCGATCGCACTCCCTGGAATCTGGAATGGTCGAGTGGGCAAAGAGGATTTAGAAAGACTTCACCCTGATTTAGTCCCAATGACTCAAAAAGGGCGTAAATTCGTTGTTCTATTCGACTACGAAAGCAAACCCAAAACCAAACAGCAGATTTTTCAAGCCACACGCCGCACAGCTTCTGCAATTGTAGAACTTTGTTGCCAATGTGAAGTAGCGCTGCTGCCAGGGCCAGAGAAAGGAATTGACGATTGGGTTGTGGCTTTGGGTAAAAAGGCGGATAAAGCCGTGACCACAATGATTGCTGATGCCTTGAGAATCAGCGAGTACAAGCAAAGATTTTTCATTAACCGAGCTAGGGGACTTTACAAGTACAAGCCCAATGTGACAGTTAATACTCGCTATCTCTCACTTGCAATACACTCTCTGCCTCAATCGGGGTTAGTTGGTTTGGTTTCCGATATGGGAACAGGAAAGACTGAAATCTTGGCAGTTCTCAGAAGAGAGAACCCCCAACTCAGTTTTTTGAACAATGGGCATCGGGTCACTCTGCTCAAGAATCTCAGTGATCGCTTACAAACAGCAATGTACTCCGCGATTTCTTGCGGGGATTGGGGTCAGGTAAAAGCTCTCAGCATTACCGTGGATTCTCTGTATAAAATGGCGAACGATTTACAGGCTTACGATATTCTATTTATTGATGAAGCCTGCCAGTATCTCGCTCACTTGCTGAAGTCCAAAACCTGCAAAGAACACCGGGGGGCGATTCTGGAAGTGCTTGAGTATCTAGTTTACAACGCCAAGCTGGTTGTTTTAGCTGATGCTCACTTGGATGATTTGACCATTGAGTTTTTCATGAATTTGCGACCGACTGGTGAAAAACCCTACATCATCAAAAACCTGTATCGCTCAGGTGGTCGTCAAGTTCATTGGTACGAGGGGAGAAACAGCAGCGCAATCGTTGCCGAGTTCCACGCTCAACTCATGTTGGGTAAAAAGTTGATGATGGTCAGTGACAGCAAGCGGTTCATCAAAAAGTTGGAACGAGCGCTGAATGACGGGACATCGATGGATACGCCTGATGATAATATACCGGAATCAGCCGAAGACCGACAGTTACGGGTATGGGCTATTCACTCGGAAAATAGCGGCTCTGAAGAGAATGTGATTTTCATCAGAGAGATTAACGTTGCCATTAAGGATCTTGACGCTTTTTTAATTACTCCCAGTCTCAGTTCAGGGGTTGACATTTCCAGCTATCATTTTGATGCCGTGTTTGGCGTGTTTCATGCTGTCTCACAGTCGGCTACAGAATGCGCCCAGCAATTATGGCGGTATCGTCCAGATGTCTCCATGTATGTTTGGGTTGCTCCGCGTCCTCCATTTGGTTACGCCGAAACCAATGCCCGACGCATCAAGGAGAAGATTCTTCAGACAAATGAGATGACCGCTTTTCTGATTCGCATTAACCGGGAAACGGGCAAACGTGGGGCTGAGAAGGATTGGGCATTAGATGCCAGTTGTCAGATTGAAGGGCAACGGAATTGGTCGATTAATAATTTACGGGCTGATTTGCGATCGCTCTTAGAGGAAATGGGCAATACGATTGTGCCTGTGGGTGATGCAACCGATGAGGGGGCTTCCCGGTGGATGAAAGCGGCAGGTATTGCCATCGATGAGGAACATTTTCGCAAGGTTGCTAATGCCAAAGATATTGATAGAAGGACTTATACGGCTAGGCAGCACCAAGACTACCTCAAGCCAGAAGAGGTTTTGGAATGTGAGAAGTTCCGCATACAGGATACTTATGGCATGAGCGTTACCCCGGAATTGGTTGAGCAAGATGACTCTGGGCGGTTAATTAAGAAGATTGTCGCACTAGAGGCAATATTGGCAGCTCCGGGGGAAATGATTACCGATGACGACCTTGGGCGAGAGTTTGTTGCACCGCCCTCTGTTGTAGTGGAACGCGATAAGTCGGAGCGCTCGCGCTTGGCAATCTGTACTGACTGGAGCAATCATTCTACCGCGTGGTTGATGCGTCATCGGCTGGGGCTGAGAGCAGTGCTAGTGGATCTGATGGCTGGCGTTGAGATTAAAGGGGACGAGGCGATGATTCAGGTTTTGGCTGAGTTTTCCAAGCGCAACGCCTCTCACGTTAAAGGTATTCTCAATCTGACCATCCCGCTATCGGAGTCTCCAGTTTGGATTTTGGGGCAGTTCCTCTGGCAACTCGGATTGTCTACTGAGTCACGAAGACCAATGGAGGACGGTCAAAGGGTTCGGTATTATCGGCTCAATACTGAGGATGTCAAGTTTATCCAGAAGGTTCTGGAGTATCGGCAAAGGCAACGGGAAGAGAGGGAACGAAAGCGGCAAGAGTCACTTGAGCGAGATGTGGCTTACGCAGCTAGAATGCAGGCTCAGTATGGTGTTGAGCAGAGGAGCAGAGGAGCAGAGGAGCAGAGGGGAAAAGTAGTACAAATATCTCCTCTGCCCCCCTGCCCCCCTGCCCCCATGCCTTCTTCATCGTCGTCCACACCCCCCATTAATGAAGATGGAAGTAATAATCGGGGGGGTATGGACACAGATGAAGCAGACAGTATTTCTTGGTGGGAACGGGTTAAATATTATGCTCAGTTGGCGATTGAGCGGGTTGAATATGGGGTGGAGTCAGTTAAAGAATTACTCAGTACACTAACGATTGATGAGCGGTGGGGCGTGATCTTCAAGTTTGAGGATATTGACCCTCAAAAGTTTGCTCAACTGGTGGATAAAGCGCCCGATTGGGTGGAATGGATGGCGTGATAGTCCCGTTTCCCAATAAGTGCGATCACACTTTGAAGGCCCGTTGCTAGATGGCTCAAGTCTTTGTGTGTTCAGCTTTTGTTCCGATGCCGTGATAATCTTATTTCCCGACATTCACGCCCCGCCCCAACAGCATCGACAATGCCGCCAGTGATGTAGACACTCGATAGACAATTAAGATTGAATTAGACCGCGATTTCTCCCCTATTAACAATCAAAGAACAATAATCATGGCATCTGCTGAACTTACCTCGCCTGAGTCAACCCAAGCAGTACCGACAGTTGAAACTCCATCCGATGAAGAGCAAGTAAATGTTGATACGCCAACAGAAACAGAAATTGAATCGCCAGCAGCAATATTTCAAGCTGTTGGGGTAATTACTGGGTCGGTCAACTTTACTACTGATGGACAAAGTACTGTTACTATCGGTAGCTATGAATACCCACTTTACTACTCCAAGCGACAATGGGATGTATTAAATGCTCTCAAGAAGGAAATAGAAAATACTGGCAATCATAATCAGCGTTTGGTTGTTTATCCAAAGGCAATTCACTTTCCCCGCAGAGAGCAACCGCATCGCATCGCTTTTCAGTTAGTGGGCTTTGACAGAGGGCGAAAACTAGATGCCGTTTCAGGGGAGTTAGAAGACCTGGAGTTTAAATTATCAGGATTATGGCAGTTCATTCCTGTCTGTTCTACTCCCTGTATCTCCGTGTTCCGAAGGGTACAAAAATCTAGATGGTTTGGTTGTCTCGATGGCTAGTGTTAGGAACTATATTTGTTAGCTTAACTTTTAGCACACCTTTATTTGCCAGTCAGTCTATGAACCAAGAAGATATTCAGATATTAATAGAAAAAGCTAAAGATGCATGGGTTGCTCAAGATGTCGATGCTCTTGCACAATTATTTACAGTTGATGGAGAACTAATCGTGCCTGGTCAATGGTGGCGAGGGCAAGAAAGAATTCGAGAAGAAGTTACCCATTTTAAACAACAGTATTCAGATGTCAAAATAGACATTCATCGGATTATTGTTGGAGCAAATCAGGCAGCAGTAGAATGGCACTATGAAGATACGGAAAAGGCGACAGGTCGTCGTAATAAAGCTGATGATGTAATTGTCGTAGATTTCAGGGACGGTCAAATTAGTCGTTGGCGTGAATATTTTGATACACAAACGCCAGCTAACAGATAGTTGCACTAACTGTAAAACTCTAATCTCCTTACTTCAAAATAAATTAAAAAGATTAGAGTGTAATAATGAAGTTGTAATGTAAAAACACAAGACGTTTATCACTTTAGACCGCTCTGATGAAGGGTTTAACCTTCCCTCTGTGATAATAAAGTGGAGGAAGCGACAGAAACTCCACACCGTCAAGGACTTTAATTGATTAACACTGTTGATCAACACTGTTCAAACATCTGCGTTCGCTCTTCTTGGATGTCTGATAATGGGTCACAGCGGCATAACACCCATACAGTTTTCTCTGTTTTCATTGACTACAATAGCTAACAGTTAGGTGAAAAAGTCTCACTCTAAGGTAAGAATACTAGCTAGCCAAGAGAGAGAGCTATATTGGTTATCCAAGCCTATCTCAAGTAAGATTTTAACAAACAGAATTCAGGAGGAGCCAGTGCGCTCTTGGGGTTTCCCCTGCCGCAGGATGCGCGTAAAGCCTTCTCTACGAGACGCTGCGCGAACGGCATAGCTTCGCTTAGCGCAAAGCGTCTCTAAGAGTTGCGCTGTAGTGGAGCAACTGGCGTTCAGGAGTCAGAATTCAGAATGAGTTTCAGTCCTTAAAAAGCGGGACGCTACGCGAACGACAGGCTCAGGAAGCATCGGGGTTTAAATAAAAGTCTGAAACTCTTTTGAATTTTGAATTGTTAACTGCTCATTTGACGTTGTTGGGACTGTACTTGGTTGAACTGCTTTTGTTGTGGTGTTAATTGGTTGTAATCACTTGAAGATTGCATATCCCACTGTAATTCCGCTAGTAACAGTAAACTAACAGTCATAATTAGCCCCGTTGAGAGAAACTGCATGACACCGCAGTAGGGTAAAACTAAGATTCCCAGCAAATGAATAAACCCCATCAGAACAAATGTGCGTGAACGCATTCCTACCCCGGTGTAAAGGTAGCCGATGGCACTTAATCCTAACCACAGTGGACACAGACGCATCAAGACCTCTCCCCATCCCAAAAAAATGCTCAGATCAGTCAGGATTAAACCCGCTAGGATTAAAATTGCCCAACTACAAACAACCCAGCGTAACTGTTCTACAGTTGCCCAAAACCAAGTTAAACTTACCATGCCGACTGCACCGAATAAGGTAAGTACTGACCACAAAATCGCTTGGCTACTCCAGCTAATGGGTAGAAACTGGGCGGTGATGAAAATCCCAGATGAAATTAGTCCCCAGAGAATAAATGCTTGATCTACCTGAGTATAAAACTTTGAAAAAAGGGTGAAATTTCCAATTTGATAGTTTAGACACACTAGACCTTGAATATCTTGAAAATCTAGCTCTGGCTGTTTTTCACGAAGGAGCGGCTCAGAAGAATTGAAAAAAATCATTGAGATATATTACTATAGGTAGATGAAAAAAATTGTTACTCTATACTAAAGAGATATTGTTATTTAAATATTAACAAGTAAATAGGACTTATGCATTGACAGAAAAGCCTCAATAACAGATATGCTTTTCAAGGCTTTTAGCTAGATTTTTCAACTACCTTTTGGCGACAAGCGGTTGACGTAGAAACAGACCAATAGCTGTGAAACCATTTGCTCCCTCGATTGGAATAGCTCACGTCAAATTAGGGTTTTCGCCACCTACGCTATCTTATTGACAAAAGCTAGTCATCTCAAAATTTTCAATGCTCATTTAAACAAGGTTTCAATCTAGAATAGGGATTCTATGTCACCCAACAAAAAACCCTTCCTGGCTTAGGGGAAGAGCAGATGATTCATGGTTTTTACTGACTGACTAGAAACGTAATAGCTATCAAGTTACAGGTTATTAGCAAACTAGACAAGGTATTTAAAAAAACTCCGTACCTTTCCTACCTTTCCTACTTTAGGTATAGAGAAAATCGATTTACCAAAACTTTTTTTGAACTGTTGGAGACATTTACGAATCTTGTTCGCTGTCTGCCTGTTTAGTGTCTGTAAAATTCGAGAATGTAACCATAATTACATAAAAAATTAACAATCATAGTTAGCAAGAATGTTATCAGACTTAAGTGGTTGGTAGTTTTTTTGTTTGCAGGTGCATTATCCTCAGTTATTAATTACCGCTTTGTGATTAATTCGTGGCAATGAAAATCAATCGGCACTTAGCGCCTTCTTTCTAACGCAGTCAGAGATACAGCTAATCTTCAGTCATGGTTTAGACAACGACTGCGATCGCAACGAGAAAATCGCAGGCATCGCAGACTAGCTATTTGGCATTGAGCCAAGATGGACGTATTTATCAATTGATAATAGTTCGCAATAACTTTTAAGTGGCGCGACTCTCAACGTCGGAATAGGGATCGTGGCGTAGACTGTCCATAATACAGCGCGTACACCGGACACTACCAGCAAGAGTAAATGAGGCCACCGCCCCCAGTTCGTCTACCCAACAAGCATTACAGGTCTAGAGAATACCTTACACCAAGTGAGGTGCGATCTCTACTAAATGCCGCCCTCGATCGCAAAGCTCGTTATTCTCACCGTGATTATACACTGATGCTGATGATGTTTCGCCACGGTCTGAGGGTAGGGGAAGCTGTAGGGGCTAAATGCGGCTTAAGGTGGGATGCACGCTCTGTGGGCCGAACGTCAGATTTTCATCACCAGGGAAAAGGGCAGTGATTCTGGGGTGCATCCCCTGAGAGATGATGAACTGGAATTGCTCAAAGAACTTAGAGAGATGCTGCCCGATAGCAAATATATTTTCGTTTCCGAGCGTGGTGAGGTGATGTCTACTGATGCGGTGCGAAAGCTGCTTGGGCGATTGGCAGCACAGGCTGGGCTTGATATCAAGGTACACTGCCACATGATGCGCCATGCTTGCGGTTACTATCTGGTGAATCAGGGTTATAACACTAGGGAAATTCAGGACTTTCTAGGACACCGCGATATCAAACACACTGAAAAATATACAAAGCTCAACGCTCGACGCTTCCTGAATTTTGATTGGGGTGATTTGTAAAAGTTGAGAAATGGATATCTAAAAGAACAAATAAATTCGTACAACCAAAGGTTGATTTAGTTAATCTAACTAAAGGCTAATTAAATCCAGTTTATAAATATCTATAAATGTTAATTAAATTGTTTTGGAAAACCCGCATGATCAGAACAACTTTGTCAGGCGATTCTGTTACTAATGACAAAAGGAATGGATCTTTTAACGTTCCTGCTAATACTGCCGAAGGCGTGCCTTTCAAAAATGAAACTAACACGGAAGTTCAAATTCATTTTGAGGCTGATGGACAGTGGCAATCAGGCCCTGCTAATCCCATCACAGTCCCTGAAGGTCTCCCAGGCGAGCTATTAGAGAACTTGCAATTTCCCGACTACACACCATTTACCCTGATAGCTAATAACAAAGACTGGAATACTGCTTATCAAGTAGGAATACAAAATGAGTTAAGTGTTCCTGCTGGTGGAACCTTATGGTTTTTAATGAACGATCAAAAGAACTTGTATTACGATAATACAGGTAGCTTAACTGTTAATTGGTCTGAAAAATAACAGTTATGTAATATAGGACATAAGAGCAATGGTTTTATGAAGCTCACCTAGAATGCGATTGCATGAAGGCACTGGACTTTGGGCAATAGCGTGACTTAACAAAACCATCGCTCTTATAGTAGTTAAATTTGAGCAGTTCGTAGAAGTTGTAGAAGTAAGAAAAAATTATTGGTTTGTGACCGTCAAACTGCCCCAAAGCCAATTTGACTATTAGTATTTGCCCAAAAACATCGGAGTTTTTTTAGACTCTATTAGTAGCAGTTTTGCAACTTCTGTTATTAACTCTGTAGCGGTTGAAGGCTTTTGAAGATAAGTTTGAAACCCAGATGCCAAAGCTTTTGAGCGCGTCTTGCCTTCAGCACAACCACTAAAAGCAATCGCTGGAATTTCTCTAGTTTTGAACTGCGGAAGTTTTCTGAGTTTCCGTATCAAAAAATACCCGTCTTCTCCTGGCATAGCAATGTCACTAATTAAAAGATCCACCCGAAACTGTTTAAGGACTTCAAATGCTGTTGAAGCATTGGATGCCGTCATCACCCGAAATCCATAGCTTTCAAGAATATAGGTAGTCAAGAGCAGAAAATCGTTTGTATCATCTACTACAAGAATTTTCATTCCTTTGAAGATATCTATATTATCTTCAAGATACGCATCACAATAACTTTCTGCCACGATAAATTGGCCTCCTTAGTTGCCAACTCAATTACGGAGGAAGTCCTACTAGTGGCTAGCGCTAACTAGCTACCTAGTGGGCACTATTAATTGTTTGTAAATTAGCAAAACAATTTATTAAATCAAGTTTCTCTACCCTGAGTCTTATTCCTTTAGACTGAGAAATTGGGTGTGAATTAAGGAAGTTAGTATTTACTTTTACAAGAATCCTCATTCTTTGTACCCTCACTTGATTTTTATCAAGTCGGGATTTGATAGTTTCACGACATCCATACAAAGCCTGAACACACAAGGAGTTGAGGTATTTTGTAACTTGTTTGCTGGGTTGGGATCGTAACCCAAATATTACGACCACAACTTATTTACCAAGCACTACGAATTGCGTTATCAATGTTTTCTTTAGCCTGTTTGATTGCTGCAATTTCGGAATAATTAGTGCCAGAATCCATAATAATAGTAAGGCTAGTATTTTTAGTATCAATCTTCCAGTCCCAACGTCTACGACTGTTTTCCATTGTTTTAATGGTGCAGCCCTTGTAATCAATTTCGTTAACGCCTTAAAATGTAGACATAATTTTGCTTCGTAATTTAGGTTTTATTGTTATTAAAGAATCTGTTTTAACTTCTATATAAAAAGGTAGTTGAGGAGCTACTGAAACTATAGAATCATTGTGTTCTGTACCTTGTGGATTAAAGACGGTTCTAGGAGGAGCTTGCACCATAAAAAAAATAGTCAATTACTTAGGTTACAAGTATAATTGTTCCCAATCGAGCAGTAAAACTAACATTAAGCTTGTATTAATAAATACTAAAATATTGCGTAAGTAAAAGAAGTAATAAAACATACTAAATAATGCTCGATTTTACTTCCTAAAGTTCGCCAAAACTCGCCAATCACTGATAGGATTTTGGCGAGTTACGATATTTGGCGAGATTTATGAATAAGCAGGAAGCAGCAGATTACTTGGGTGTCAGTGTTAGGGCTTTAGAGCGCTACGTTCAACAGGGGCGAATCAGCGTCAAGTACGAGAAAGGTAAAACTCGCCCGACTGCCAACTTTGACCAAACCGAACTGGAAGCATTCAAGGAAGAACTAAACCAACCGACCGTAAAACCTGCCTTTGAATCTCGCCAAATAGCGATAGAGCAACAGCCACAGACAGGTAAATTAGTGCATTCTTCTGGCGAGATTGCGGAGTTTGGCGAGATTGGGGTAATTGATAAATTGTCCTCAATCATTGAAGGGCTGCTGGGCAGAGGTGACAATCAGCCAGTAGTGCCGATCGCTGATAAGCTGCTACTGACTATTGCAGAGGCACAAGCGCTAACTGGGTTGTCTAGAGAATTCCTGCGAGACGCAATTACCAAAGGCGAGTTAAAAGCCAAAGTCATTGGTAAGGGTTGGCGAGTTAAACGCAGTGACTTACAAGAGTACGTTGATAAGCTGTATTGAATCTCGCCAAACTCCGACACTGTAAAACTCGCCAATAGCATATAGCAGGTATAACCCTTTGAAACGGTGGCGACATTTGACGAGATTCAATACCAATGTTCATTTATGCGATCGCTGTCATGACTGCTATTTATGTAACAAATAATTGCAGACATCAGCCGATTTATCAAATATATACTAACTAAACTAGAGTTTTTAAGAGCTAAAGAGAATAAGCTCAACTATAGATTTAAATCAATGATGTTTCAAATTTCTGAGTTTTTTACTGATGATAGGGCGAAAAGTAAGAAACAGAAGTAAGAAAAATTTTGATAATTTTGCTAAAAGGCATGAATAGCAAGGGTTTTGTGAGCCCCAACCGCGCAAGAACAGTGCGCGGTTGGGGCTTAGTAGGCATTATGAATTTTCTATTAAGCAATCAAGCTGTTATATGAAGTTTATTTGAATGTTTGCTTAACTTTCTTAACTGTCTTAACTGTCCTTGAACTGTCCTTGGCTTTCACGTAAAGCTATGAAAATAACAAATTATGAGAGACAATATGACCATTCTTAATGGGAATTATATCCTGAAAGATTCGGGAGCATCGACGGCGGTAATCGACGAAAAGGTCTTCGCTCCACTCCTCCCGGAGCCACCAGGAGAGAAGTGGCTAATCACCCCCGTCCCCGCAAGTGGCAAGGACGTGGTGATAATTCAGACGAATGACCGCTCCAAGGCGTGGACTGCTTCCATCAGCGAAGATTCGCAGGAGCCGGAACAGATCACGGTTCAACCCTTAAACTCCGGCTCCCCCGCGCCAAACCAACTCTTTCGCATTGTGGTGCTAGCAGACGAATTACCAGTGTACCTAGCCCAGATACTGACAAATAGCTCCGGGAACGGTGTCGGTAGATACTTTATAGAGGATCGGTCTCTCCTGCCCAAACGCGTCTTAGCACTCCCAAAAGGCATAGAGATCCCACAGTGGCTTATAGAAAAGGCGTAGGATTGTAGCCTACATGGTATTGAGCCGGGATGTGTGTAATTTTCGGCAAGATGATCTGAAAATCCTTATCCTGCGTGCTTTTGAAAAATTGCTACATCAAAGTCAAAAAACCCAGGAGTTATAACGGAAAATCAAGCCTTTTCAGGTCATCTTGCAGGTTTTTGGTCATATCCCGGCTCACCACCTATAACGAGCGTCCTGATAAAACTTGGGGTTTGACAGACTGTATTTCTTTTGTAGTGATGTGGGAACAAGGTTTGACAGATGCAGTTACTGCTGATCTACATTTTGTTCAAGCTGGGTTTCGGGCATTGTTGCGCTAAATGAAGCCAGAAGAGTTTGAGCCACCTATTCCACGTAATGGCTCTTATATGTAATCAGAGCCTCAAAGTATTCTCAATTCAATCATCTCAATACCGCGATCACCTGCCAAAAAGTTAATGTTGCGCTCAAGTAGGTGTAGCGAACTGCAAACATCCAGCGATAAAACTGCAAACAAGGCGATTTTGAAACCACATTCTGGTTCTTGTCAGCTTTTGGTGATCATTAATAGTGGGCTGTTTAGGCAGAGGGAAGAAAGAATAAAACTATAAAAAATTCTGCGGTGCAAGGTTTACAGAAACTCTGCATCACAATCTTGTCTTCAAGTTGGATCTGAATCGAATGGCACGAAGAAAACCTGAAACCTCGTCAGGACAGGGTGTTGGGGATAAGCGTGTTGGGTGTAGTGTTTAAAACATCTTTTCCTTTAAGTTACACCTTTAATAATCACCAAAAGTTGCCAAGAACTAACTTATGATTCAAGTCACAGCCGTTTTCAACTGACCGCCAGCCAGCTTGTATAAAAAACTTTTTGGTTTGCTGATTGTCTTATGGAAAAAATTGATAAATTTATTAATAACACTAGTCAGCAACAGCTTCTTGGAAATAATGAAAAGTCTTTTTCGAGTATTAATCACACTCAGTCTATCATTGACCCCTGTACTAGGTTGGACTGGTAGTGCAGAGGCGGCTCTCCTTGTTGGCAGCTTAGACAATGGCGACGTTCTTAGCTTCGATGATACAACTGGTGAATTTATTAGTATTTTTGCTAAAGGGCTACCTGGTGATGGCCCTACCAGTATAACCTTTGGCCCTGATGGTAATTTATATGTCGGCATGAATACAGGTGCCATCCGCCGCTACGATGGGACAACAGGTACATTCATTGATACGTTTGCTTCTATCGATAGCCTGATCACTAGCATTACTTTTGGATCTGATAAGAATCTCTACGTGACAGATTTTTCTAATGATAGAGTTGTTCGTTTTAATGGTAGTACTGGAGCATTGATTGATAACTTTGTTTCTACAGGCAGTGGTGGACTCAATGGGCCTGAAGGATTAACCTTTGGCCCTGATGGAAATCTATATGTTGGGAGCCGAATCTCCAACCAAGTTCTACGCTACAATAGCTCAACTGGTGCTTTCATTGATGTCTTCGCAACTGGCGGAAATAATGGCCCTCAAGAGCTAGTTTTTGGGCTTGATAATAACTTATATCTTGCTATTGATGGTTCTGGGGGGAATGGTCAAGTTCTGAGGTTTAATGGTCAAACTGGAAGTTTAATAGACACCTTCGCTAACAATATTCCAGGCACAACAGATAGCATGAGTCTTATTTTTGGCCCTGATAATAATCTGTATGTAACTAGTCAGTTTGAAAATTCAGTATTGCGCTTCAATGGGACGAGTGGAACATTTATCGATACTTTTGTTTCTAGCAGCAGCGGTGGTCTTAGTTTTCCTACAAATCTACTCTTTCAAAGAGAATCAGTTCCTCAGCCAGTTCCTGAAGCTACTACTACTCTTGGTCTTCTTGTTTTAGGTGCAGTTGGTGTTAGTTCAGCTATGAAACGAATTAGGGCTTTTTAAGTACTTTATTGTGCGATAATGGCTTTGACGTTTGCCCTCTGTGAGCGAGTAAGGAAGTTACGCGGTAGCTCCTCGCCATAACCTTTATAAAAAAGGCTTTTGAGCAAGTCAATCAATTCTATTTCTTACTCAATTTTCTTACTTGACATCAATATACAGTTAGTAGTTACACGATTGGGCTAATACGTGTAATCAGCGCGTCAAAGTCTTCTCGATTCATTCATATCCCCAGCTCTTGCGCTGACCACTACCGCCATAAAAATACCTCCTTCTAGGGGGCGAATGATGTGGTATATGTTCTTTAAAGAACAGAAGAGAATAACTCTGTTTCGGTATAAGGATTTATCTATATATGCCCATAGTAGCAAGATATGTCTCAATGCCTTGGGCGCTCACTGACTCTTGAAAATCGCTTTACAACAACTTATCAATCTACTAACACTTAAGTAAACAGAGTAATAAATAACATCTAATCCGACCATTACTCAGGGGGCATTCCTGAATGTGCCTTACAGTAGGCGGAAAAACCGCTAATTTTCTTAGAGCAGTATTTGGATAAACTCAATGCGCGCCCCAGAACAGAAGTAATTTCATCATTATTACTTGATGTTTTTACTTTGCATATATTTACGTAATAGTGTGATATATCTACTTGTAAGCTTTTAGTGTATTGCTCACTATGAAACAAAAAAAAACAACCCTAAGACTGGTGTCATTAGGGTATTTTCTACTTCAAAAACCAAAATTTTCTTATTAATCTGCGTTTTTATCATTAGTGTTTTTGGCATCTTGTTATCAAATTGGTTGGTGACAAGCCAGACAGCCTTCGCAAAAATCGATCTTTTGCAACCTGCACCGACTCAAGTGCTAGGCTATTACGACTATTTTGGTAAACTACTTAACCCTCAAGAAGCAGCGCAAGTAGTGACAGAAAAAGGACTAGATCCTAATGACTCAACTTCCTATCAACGGATTGGGGCAGTAAAAATTACTAAGGAATTAATAGCGCAAGGTGAAAATATATTTTTCAACCGTAAGATTGGAGATATATTCGGTTTGCAAGGGGTATTTGGTTTTGGACTTGGCATTGCTAGAATTTTACCAGAATTACAGACAGCAATAGTTAAGTTGCAAGGTCAGCCAACAACGAACTTACAAATTATTCTTCAGAAGGATATAGCATTAGGTAGTCGAACTTTCCCCAAAGGAACTGTTGTCAATACAGGCTTAAAAATGGAAAAGGGAGGAACTTTTCCGATTGGGCTGGGAATCACACCCAAGATTGATATTAGCTGTGCTGCTTGCCATGTATCCCTTTCAAATAAGGGTGAACGTCTTTTGGGAGTACCTAATGGCGAAATTGCCACACCCTTGCTAGTTGCTTTAGCACCAAATTCTTCTGCGGCGTTTTCGCGTTTAAAGTTTAATCCCCTAAACCCACAATACCAAGGCAATGGGAAAATTATTCTAGATAGTAAAGGTAATAAAGTAGAATTACCTGATCCCGAAAAGTTTGAAAAAGCTTTTGACGATGCAGTATTGGATGTACCTTTTGGTAATTTTGAAAGTTCTTCAGATAGTATCAACAATACTACTCAAATACCCAGTATTTTCACATTTAAGAATCAGCCTTATTTCTTTGATGGACAGTTTGCAGTGGGGCCATTTGCGGGACTCAGCGCTGTCAGCAACGGTGTTCATTCTTCAGAAATCAATCTATTGGCAGCTGCTCAACTCAGTGCAGAGACTCTTGGTATTGATCCAGAAGTTTATATTGGTACATTTCTTCAAAATGCTGCCGTTCCCAGTCTACGTTTACCAGAAGGAGTGATAGTAAAACCTTCTGAATGGCTGCGGGGGGTAATCGCACCGAATCCTACAGAAGCAGAATTAGAAGACCAAATTCCCGCTCCTGGCACAGGAACTTATCCAAACCTGCGTCCCAGTTTATTTACTTACAACGGTTTAGTTTTCAGTCCAAATACTGGAAAGCCTGGAGATATTGCCAGTGGGACTTTCCTCTTTGCTGACAACGCTATGTCTGCTTTTCAAAATAGCTTAGTACCACCTGCCAACCAGACTTCGGAAAACTGGCAAGCGTTAAACAGCAATTCTGTTAAGCGTGGAGCAAAGGTATTTGAGAAAGCTAATTGTGCAACTTGCCATATTCCACCCTTCTTCACTGACAACAAAATTCATTCACTCGATGAAATTGGTACTAATCCAGCCCGCGCTCAATCTCGCCTGGAGCTGAATAAATTGTTAGTGCCACCCAAGTTATACACTTTCAACACTCCCGTTCCCATACCTGCTGATGCTGAAGTGTTGGATGTACCAACGCAAGGGATCTCCGACACTCCCACAACTCTACCCAAAGGTATATTGCCAAAAGGTGGTTACAAAACTGCTTCCTTGCGTGGTCTTTATTTAAGTGCGCCATATTTGCATGATGGTGGTGCAGCTGTACGGGCAGGAAGTCTGAAAGTTGACTCAAATGGTAGCTTTACGGTTTTTGACAAGAGCGGGTTAGGGCTAACTGGCACTCTAAGCCTTGGTATACCTGCCGATGCTGCTAGCAGCTTGCGTGCCTTAGTCGATCGTGAACTTCGCGCAAAAGTCGTGAAAGCCAACAAAGCTAACCCTAGTTTAGTGCGTAGTAACCTTGATGGCACAGGTCATGACTTCTATGTAGATAGGCCGGCTGGGTTTAATCCAAACCAGCAAACAGACCTGATTAATTTCTTACTAGCACTTGATGACGTTCCTGGGAGCTTCTAATTGAAACTGAGGCTGATACAAAGAGTAAATCTAACTTTCATCCGACGCTAACTTCGGGCAAAAGTAATACAGAGTTGCTCTCAAAGATATTACTTTTAGTTTGGAAACAGGGATTTGGGAGCCAGAAGAAAGAATATTCTGACTCCTACCAGAATTTTTACTTTATTTTTTTGGAGAATTATCTGATGGAATTAGTCAAAAAGCTTGGCATTGCTTGCGCTAGTGCTGTTGTCGGCTTGACTGTTGTCGGTGCGTATTCTACAGCGCAAGCTGCACAGTTATTTGATTTTCAGTATTCTTTTCCCAGTTACGAAGGAAATGGTACGGCTATTTCAGCTAGCGGCACTCTTACTACAACTGATCTAGACCCCATAAACAACAATTACACAATCACAGGTATAAGTGGGATAAGGACAGCTCAAGGAATTGCAGAGACAATAATCGGGTTGCTCTCACCGGGTACATACGGTGTCAACGATAATCTGTTGAATGCCAGTAAGCCACTGTTAAGCAAAAACGGTTTTTCTTACCTGGTTTCCGGTAGCGGGGAAGACGGTCAGGGGAACGTTAACGTATTCTACAGTAGTTTTAGTGAAGGTTATTCAGAGCTTTCAAGTGATGTGGATTATGGCAACTTTAGTATCAATCCACGTCCTGTTCCCGAACCTCATACAGTAGGTGGCTCATTAATTGCTCTTGGTTTTGGCTGGTGGAGGAAACGAAAGCAAGCAGTAGCTTCCCGAAAGAAAGCCTCATAAAAGCATTTAGGGGTAAAAGTAGCCTAACACAGCAGACTATTATTCTCGCTGTAATAGTCTGCTCAACCGTTGTCAGACGCGGTATGTCAATTCCTTTTTGTCGATAGACATCTTACTAGAGTTTTCTAAACACTTATGTAGGTGCTTGTTGCGAAATCGGGTAATAAACTCATTAACTTTAAGCTTATTGGAAGATAAGTGAGTAAGAATAACACTCTAATTCCATCAAATAAATTTAACTCGCTCAATCACATTAAACTAAACAACTACATTTATACTACAAAAGGGGACTGTACAGTTCACTACTAGAACGCTGACTATTAAAGACTCAATTCATCATCCTGCTGGCGTTGCTGTTGCTGCTGTTGCCTTAACTGCTGCCCATAATCTATAAGCTGCTGATTCCAATCGTCAGCTTTGCACTTGATCCTCTTGGACTGTGGCAGTAGTTCCTTAACAACTCGTGCAGCTGCATTACCAGAATCGTCCGAGTCAAACGCCACTTGTAAATTAGGAATATTCTGCAATTGCTCTACTGGTAAGCTTTTGGGATTATCTACCGCCATGTACAAAGTTCTATTGGGTGGCACGTCGCCTCTAAGCTGATATTCCAGCATGGCAAAAGACACGGCATCGATGGGCGATTTCAAAAACACCACTTTCTCTACAGGATCTGTTGACTGGCCGCCTAAGTGAAAGTAAAACCAGCCCTCACGCCGCTTAGTCCCTTTCTCATAACCTTTGAAAGTGTTGTTTTCGCCCCGTGTCCCCCGCAGGAATGCTCCTATTGCCTGGGGTTCTTCGCCAAGATTCCGCATGACGAACACAGCGTTTTGCTGGTCATCAGCATAAACTAACCCCCGCTTATGCAGAACTTCCACAAAGTTTTCAGGTATCCCCCGTTTCTGGGTCAGGTAGTTGGAGACAGAAGACCACTTGGCTTTATTCTCAACTGGTAGCCTGAATTTGTCGCGTGGTTCTAACTGGATAATTTCAGTAGCCACTTTTTGAGCTTTAGCGATCGCTGCTCCAATAGCCCCCGACTCACCAAATCGCTCATGTAACCAGACGACCGCTTGCCGTACATTGCAATTGTTAACGTGCATCACCAAATCAATTGCACCTGAGCTACCCTTCTGTTGTTCGGGGGCGAAGTCGTAAAACTTGGGCCCATCTATATTAATGATGTGTCCGTGGCCCTTCCATCTTCCTTGGTCATTGTGTAGCCCCAACTCCCAGGCGACATCAACAAGTGGCAAGTCGCGCAGTTGTTCTGTCTGCTGCCGAAGAAGAAGTTTCTCTGTCTGTAATTGTTTAATTTGCTGGTCTTTGGCTTCAATTTCTTTTACCAGAGCTTTGGCTGTGGCTTCTATCTCCTGTTTTTTGGTTTGCGCTCTGTCGCTGAGGGCGGCTTTGGCTTGTAATTGGGCTGGAGTCAAACTGCTATTTGGTTCAATGCCAGAGTTGACGATGCTGTAAAAATCTTTGATGTCCTGGTGTTGCGCCCTACTTCCCTTAATGCCACGCTCTAGCCCCAGATGTTCGGTGGCCGCAGAATAAGAATCTTGGAACTGCCTCATTTTCTGCCGACCGTCAAAGAAGTGCTTGGCTCTGAGTTGCCCCAAATCATCCAAGGGAACAAAGTAAGCATGGATGTGTGGGGTGGCTTCGTCTAAGTGCAACTCTGCCCTGACTACGCGTGAGCTGTACTGCGACTCTAACCATTTTTTAGATGCCTCTAACCAAGAATCGACTCTTTCGGGTTCATAGTAGCCGGCTTGTGTTGGGCAATCGGGGCGGAAGTATTCTGGTGAAGCGGTCAATAAAATCTCTACTGCGTACACCGCATCCGGGCGAATCTTCCGCTTCTGTTCTCTTATCCTCTCCATCACCAATTGATCTAATGATTCATTGGGATTGTGATGACCGATGAACCTGATATTATTTTGGGATGGATCAGCGTTCGGCGTTTCTCTAAGTCTTGCGGTATGCGCTTCACTGCCTGCCAAGTTACTGCGCTTTAGCTTTTTGATACGTGCAATAGCGTAAGGCATCTCCGTTCACTCGTGAAATTGGGTTTAGAGCGTCGCAGACCCCACGAAACCTTTTTGTTTGAGCGAAGCGAGAAATGGCGAAAGCCACCCGCAGGGCAAAAAGGTGTAGTGGGTACACCTAAGTCATGGTACACCCTACCGAAAATTTTTGGTGGCAGTCCCACTCCGGCGGCTCAAAAGCTTGCTGTGTAAGCTTTTGAGCTCTATTCAGCGCCTGATTACAGTTTTTACCCCAAACACCACTAAAAAACTCATTTAAACCACTATAATACTCATTACAATCTCAATCGCTTACCAATTCGAGCGATTTTTCCCACCCCTTTTAAACTCATTTACATCACTCTTCAACTCATTTACACCACTGTTAGACTCATAAAAATTACAGATAGGTTTTTATACGATAAACGTTGTACTACTTAGGAGACAAGATGAGCGAAAAACGCAACTTTTATGTTGAGTTGCCAAGAATTAAACGCAAGTCTAAATCTTGGGAGGGTAAGGTGATTCAATATTTATTGAACCATCCCTCTAATAAAGCCGCCACTGAATTTTCAATGGAAGCTCTGACTGCTTTTTGGTTGGCAGAAGCATTAGAGGGTCAAGTCAGTTCTGAAGAGTTAAGTAAAGCTTGTTGGTCTGCGATCGAGAAATTAGAAGGAAAACTTGCCACAGTTAGAAGGATAGCCGGCATAGAAAAATTACCTTCATCCTACACAATCGGGTTAAGCACTTCTCCAACAAATGTAACGGACACTAAAAATAATCAGAACTTGAATGATGAAACGCTTGTGTCCACCTCGGATGACCAAACCTTGGATGAGGACGTTGACGATTTGATAGAACTAGAACTTCCAGAAGAAATAAAGCAGATTAACAACCTGTTTAATGTCCAGTAGTAGTTGAAAAAAAGCTCATTGCATCAA
Organism: Nostoc sp. LEGE 12447; assembly: GCF_015206985.1. Lineage (NCBI taxonomy): Bacteria > Bacillati > Cyanobacteriota > Cyanophyceae > Nostocales > Nostocaceae > Nostoc > Nostoc sp. LEGE 12447. The sequence goes on from NZ_JADEXT010000057.1 coordinate 31,919, forward strand.
TTCACTACTTAAAATCTTACTAATCACCTTATATTAACCGGGGTTTATAAGTAAGCCATTGTGTATTTTCTTACTCAAAAACCAGTCTGCCCAAGTCTGCCTATGAGCGCCCACGGGCAGACTTGGGCAGACTTGAGACAAGAAAAATTTTGTTCTTCTTCCAATTCTTCGAGTTGGGTGCAGTAAAGATTTTTTATTTCATTTGCGACAATCCCCAGGATCGCCACCTTCGTTTTGCTTGCTTGATTCGCATAGAGTTTTTGAATTTCTAGCGGCATCATCAAACGACCGAACTGGTGGTGTTTGAGCCAAATAATCCGTAATAATCATACTAAAAACGAACAATATAGCTGGAACCAACACGAAAACGAACAGAAGACCTTCGACAATCATTTGTTTTTCGTCAGGCTTATCTTGTTCTGAAGGCTGTTCTGGCTTGCTCACGACTAATACACCACTCAAGACACTATTCTTAGCAATCCCAAAATCAAACCGGGAGCTACCAACCTTGTAAAATTTTCTATGCGCGATGGCGTAACCGCCCGATGTAGCCATCGCCACCCCGCCACCAAAACAAAAAAACCTTGTTTTTGTTGGGTAGGCATGGAGGAATTGAGAATGGGGAATGGGGCGATCGCGTTCCTTTATATTACTTATGTAGTATTAAAGTAGTTTAAATTGCTCCAAGTGATTTGAAAATTACTCAAATCCATTTTTGGCTCAACAAACTTTCCGCCAAATATGGCGTACTGTGCGTCAAAAAAAGATGGATTACAAAGTTTATGCGCTAATTAGCGTGTTTAAAATTAGTAGGTAAATATGGGGATAAATCGGGTGACTTTTGGGATTTATTGGGATCTATGAAGCTAATGAGAATTTGGTGACTGGAAGATGTTGAAGAGGTAAAAAAATCAGCTATGAATTTGAATTTGCGTTCTGTAGGATTGGGATATATTGAGTTTAATTGGTGAGAATTGGTGAAAATCGAGAATTTGGGCGATTTTCGGTGTCATGCACAAAACAGCAAAATCAAAGCACAATTGTAATCTTTCACAAGGTTTATTTATAAAGGCTGAAGGGATTACGGTATAGGCGTTTTCGCCTTTTCGGAATAATTCTTAATAAGGGGTCAAAAACGGGGTAAATTTTTGTAGATTTAATGTTGAGTCTTGGTTCTGTTTCAAGGAGAATGCTCAACGTTTACTTTGAAAGTGATCTAACTACGATAGCCGAGCGATCGCGCATCTTGTGGTCAACCTAATCCGAGATAGAATCAGGAACGAAAAAATTAAATTGATGATGAGCCAGGGGTAAGCGATGGAAGCCAAAAGCGAAGTGACAATAAAATTTAGTGGCTCACTACCAACAGCTACACCTCTTGAGAATAAGAAAGTTGCAATCGAGTTAACTGATCAGAACGGCATAGTTTTCACTGCTCAATTTAATGCCAAAAGTTGGCGGAAGGCTGAAACTAGCACCTCGGAATTTGCAGACTGGGCTGGGGCTATATCGGGCAAGCTTGGCGTGCGAACTCCTAACGGTTTTGAGATCATTGACGCAGGAATTCAGCTTTTTGAAAAGAAGGCGAAGGAAGTCAAACCGAAAAATGAATATTTTACATAGTTGTGACCTTTATTCTATTTTTTCCCTTTTGTTACGAAAGATGTGACTAATGCATAGCTACCCTCGCGGTAATAGTAGTTTCTTTCATGCTGTTCTGGCTGATATTCAACGGAATTGTTATTAAAAATGTGGTTTTATGTAATAATACTTAGATAAAATTTGTATTTATTTGTAATTGAGTTTAAATAAGTTAATTTAGCCCAGTGCGTTGATTGACTGAAGTTTGTGGGTAGGAGCATTTTGCATGGCGTTACATTATTTGTCTGAGAAACCGGTGTTGGTGACAGGTGGCGCGGGCTTTATTGGTTCACAGTTGGTTAGTGATTTGTTAGCAATTGGGGCTGATGTCAAAGTTTTAGATAATGAATCAAGAGGCACCAAAGCCAATCTCGAAAACGTGGGATTTGCGATTCAGCCTGGGAAAAACTATTTTGTGGCCGATCTGCGTGATCCCTCAGCCCATAAATACTTTCGGGACATCCACACGGTTTATCATCTGGCGGCTGATGTGGGCGGGATTGCCTATGCTTTAAGTCAAGGCATCCAGATTTGGCGAAACAATACACTGATTGATACCAATACATTTGATGCCGTGTTGCAACATGAAGTGCCAAATTTAATTTATGCCAGTTCTTCCTGTGTTTATCCAATGCAACTATCATCACCACATCGTGCCTTGAAAGAGCATCAAGCTTGGCAAGGGGAAATGCATACTCTGTATGGCGCTGAGAAGCTTTTGGGGGAAAAGGCAATCGCCATGCATTTGCAGGGATTGACCAAAACCAATGCTGCAATCGTGCGTTTTCATAATGTGTATGGTCCTCGCAGCATTATGAAAAGCCAAAATGCCCAAGTCATCCAAGCACTGATCTCACGCGCATTGAACAATCCCACCCAGGATCTCGAAGTTTGGGGTACTGGTCGTCAAGGTCGCGACTTTATCTACGTGACAGATATTACGCAGTGGTTGGTGAACCTCTGGCTGCCCAAGACCAATCAATTGCCGAAAAAACCAATTCAACGCGGTTCTGGCAATAACACCACGATCAAAGCGATCGCACAAATCATCATCAAAACCTTGAATTTGGATATTGCAATCGACTTTAGACCGGTGCCAGATGAAGGTGAACGGGGACGGAAAGCGGATAATACTCTGTTTAATGCCCTATATTCGCACTTGCCGAAAACGTTGTCGATACAAGCTGGAATTGAGCGCTATATCAAGTGGAGCATGGCACATCCAAGCTATTGGCAAAAGAGTGTCCCCAGTATGAGCTTACTTAATTGATGGTGCGATCACTCTGATGTTTGGGAATCCTAGTAATAATTCCACCAGATTGTGGTGACATTGCCCACCCAAACCTATGATGAGTCCAACAAGCACCTCAGCGGCTTTGCTTGAGAGCGAAGCTTACCATCGCGACCTATTCGAGAAATCTTCAATTGGATTGCTACTGTGCAACATGAATGGGCAATTGTTGTATGCCAATACCGCCTATGCAAATATCTTGGGACGGACACCGGAAGAGCTACCATCTTTAACCTATTGGGAAATAACGCCTGAAAAGTATGCCGATGCAGAACAACTTCAACTGCAAAGCTTGCAAACAATCGGACGCTATGGACCTTATGAAAAAGAATACATTCACAAAGATGGATCTCTCATTCCTGTGCAACTATCTGGTGTCATCGTTGAGCGTCATGGCGAACAATTTATTTGGTCTAGTATTGAAGATATTAGTGATCGCAAAGCTGCCGAGAACTTGATTCAAGAAAAAAACAAAGCCTTAGAGCAAGCACTCACTCAACTCCAACAAAGCCAAACCCAACTAATTCAAAATGAAAAAATGTCTAGTTTGGGTAAAATGATAGCCGGAATTGCTCATGAAATTAATAATCCAGTAAATTTTATTCATGGTAATATTAGCTGCACCGAAGAATATATTCAGGTTTTATTAAAGTTATTAGAGCTTTATCAACAAGACTATCCAAATCCTACAGACAATATTCAACAGGCTTTAGAAGAATTTGAAATCGATTTCATCGCTTCAGATTTGAACAAAATACTCAAGTCAATTAAATTAGGTACGCAGCGTATTAGGGAAATTGTTCTTTCCTTACGCAACTTTTCTCGTCTTGATGAAGCCGAGCTAAAACAAGCTGATATTCATTCAGGAATTGATAGTACTTTAATGATTTTACAACATCAATTCAAGACAAAAAAAAGCCAATATCCAGAAATTAAAGTTATTAAAAAATATGGTAATTTACCACTGATAGAATGTTATCCAGGTCAAATTAACCAAGTATTCATGAATATTCTCAGTAACGCAATTGATGCATTAGAAGTAGGTCTAGAAACAGAAAAACAATCGCAAATTCCTCAGATTTTAATTTGTACACAAGTAATAGATGAAGAATGGGTGTCCATCAATATTAGTGATAATGGTATGGGGATGAGAGAGGAAGTACGTTCAAAAATATTTGACCCATTTTTTACCACCAAACCTGTCGGTCAAGGTACTGGTTTGGGCTTATCTAAGTAAGTCGGGGAGAAAATTTATAGGTATGTAACAAATGATTAAGCAGAAGAATTAGAGTTAAATCTTACACGTTGCGTACTGTAGTTCCCCTTTTCTCCTCTTCTTTGAACTCCATCAATCACA
>NZ_JADEXT010000096.1:0-10186 GCF_015206985.1 Nostoc sp. LEGE 12447
CAAGCGTCATTATTTAAATTACTACAAAAGGGGAATGAAGGGGCTGCCGACGGCAGCCCCTTCATTCCCCTCTAAAATGATTATCATTATTGGTGATGGAATAGTTTATTTTCTGGAAGTCCCTAAATGAATGGCTCTCTAATCATGGGCTAGAGGAATTACCTTCTAATATTTGGGTTGGAACTTCTATAGAAAACCGTCACACTCTTGAAGAACGTAGTCAATTCCTTGCCCAAATTCCAGCTAGTGTTAGGTTTTGGTCAGTGGAGCCATTACTAAAACATTTGGGCGATATTAGCCAATATTTGAATGATGTCCAGTGGCTTATTATCGGTGGTGAATCAGGGCCAGACTCTAGACCATGCCATATCGAATGGGTCAAGTCTCTCGTCAAACAGTGCAACGAGTCAAAAACGCCTGTGTTTGTCAAGCAATTGGGGTCAAATGTTTATTTGAATCAGCAACCTTTTAAAACGAAACACCCCAAAGGCGGCGAACTTCCTGAATTTCCTCAACAAATACAAATTCGGGAATTTCCAAACTTGACTTGTGATTAGAAACAAATCCCTCGATTGTTAAGAGACTTTCGAGGGAAGGCAATTTTTATCAAACAGAATTCAGGAGTCAGGAGTCAGAATTCAGCAATGAATTCTTTCCGACTGGTGGATGAATAAGCGGGTTTAATACCCCCGCTAAATCTTTGATTTAGCGGTCAACAAGAAAGTAGCGGGTCTGAATCCCCCACTAATTGATTCTGACTCCTGAATTCTGACTTCTGAATTCTTCTTCAATAGGTATATCATTATGAGTTTAGCAGAAAATCAAATCAATAATCGGACAGCTTTTGAAGTCTTCATTCCCGGTTTTTTTGATGATTATCCACTTGAATCATCAGAATTTAGACTGTACGCGCATATCCAAAGAAGAGCAGGTGTAAGCGGTTGTTTTGAGTCTATCCCTAAGATGGCTAAACATTGTTACATGGCTCTCAAAACTGCCAAAAATGCCATCAAGCTTTTACTAGCCGCCGGAATGATTGAAATACAAGAACGTATTGGAACTACTAACATTTATACTCCCACTACACCTTCTTCGTGGGTTTCTCCTAACCAAGTTCCATTACTTCGCTCCCAAATTAAAACAACAAAAGAAACCCCAGCTAAAATTAACCCCAGTCAAAATTGCACGGGGGGTGGGGTCAATTTTGCACCCAGTGGGGGGGTCAATTCTGCATGGGGGGTGGGGTCAATTTTGACCCACAAAGGTATTCCCATTAAGGTAATCCCATCTAAGGAATTCACACTAAGGGCAGTCCCCCCAAAAAGCGAGTATGTGTGTGAAGAAACTAACTTGGATTTACAACCAAACCAGGAAGAAGAACCAATTCCCGAATCTTCGTCTTCACAATCAAACCAGGAAGAACCAATTCCCGAATCTCTCACTTCGTTGTCAAATCAATCCGAGACTTTGCATCAAACAGACATTCCCTCATGTAGACCTACTATTGCGGCGGGGTTGTTAGATAAAAACGAACAAGCAAACAAGAAACCAAGCAAACCAAAATTTCAGTCGATTGATGATTTGCTCAATCACATCCTGCTTGACCCCGGCATCCTGGCATCTGAGCCTTTACCCGCAGTTTACAGAAATGAAATCAAGCTCCGTTCTTGGCGTTTCCCTTGGCGCACTTCTTGCAGAGACAACATTTACCAAACCTGCGATCGCCGTTTGGTGGAGTTAATCGCCAAGGAGAGAGCCGAGTGGGACAAGGTTAATTGGCAGCAAAAAGTCCCCACTGTGATCAAATCAATCAGCAATTTGGAGGTTAGTAAAGCTGGTTTAGAAGAACTGCTGGTTTATTGGTCAAAAGTTCTCTCTTCATCTACGCCACAAACTGAAGAATCAAAAGCCAATGACCAACCCATCGGTTACTACTCAAATCGTTCTCTTGATTGGCATAAAGCGACCTTCAGTGAACTTCTAGACCGCATGGATGAAGTTGGCAAGGACAAAGCGATCGCTTCTTTCAGCAGCCGTTATGACCAACAAGACCCAAGTGCAACGCTCAAATGGTTGGATTGGTTAAAACTTACACATCCTCAAATGTATGTGTACTTATATCCGCAAGCTGCGTGAACAACACGGAATCTAGATTTTCTAGAAATCAAAATTTTCAAATGAGGTGAACTATGGCACAAGATAAATCAAACTTCACATCTCAACAAGACCGCTTACCCCCACAAAGCATTGAGGCTGAAGAAGTAATACTTGGTGGCATCATGCTCGACCCAAGTGCCATGAGCCGAATCAGCGATCGCTTAGTGGTAGATGCTTTTTACATCAATGCCCACAAAGACATTTATCAAGCAGCCCTACGACTGTACAGCCAAGGATTACCAACGGATTTGCTTTGCATCACCAACTGGTTGTCTGATAATGGTTTATTGTTCCGTATCGGTGGACGCAATAAACTGGCCAGTCTGGTTGACCGCACTGTGTCAGCTGTGAACATCGATGTTTTAGCTGACTTGGTAATGGAAAAATACCAAAGGCGGCAGTTAATCCTTGCTGGCACTGAGATTGTTCAACTCGGCTATGCCACCGAAACTGATTTACCTGTAATTCTCGACGAAGCCGAACAAAAAGTCTACAGCATTAAGTCTGAGCATTCTGCCTCTGACTTGGTTCATATTTCTCATGCCTTAGCCGACACTTTTACCGAAATTGAAGCGCGTCATGCTGGTACAGGTTCACCAGCAGCAAGCAGTGGATTTTATGACCTGGACAGTATACTTGGCGGTGGTTTTCGCAAAGGACGGTTGTATGTCCTGGCTGCTCGTCCTTCTGTTGGTAAATCCGCTTTGGCTGGTAATCTCGCTCTCAATGTTGCCAAAACTGGGAAGATGCCGATCTGCATTTTCAGCTTGGAAATGTCTACTGATGAGTACGTACAGCGATTCTTGAGCAGCGAATCCGGCATTGAAAATAACTTCTTGGAAACTGGGAATGTCTCTGACAGTCAGTGGCAACCTTTGAGCGTGGCGATCGCTACTTTAAGTGAACAGCAGATTTTCATCAACGACGAATCTTGCCCTTCTCTGAATGAAATCCGTAGCCAAGTCCGCCGAATTTCATCCCATTACGGTGGTGTTGGGCTTGTGATCATTGACTACTTACAGCTTATGGCTCTTGATACTGATTCACGGGTGAACATGGCTCAACGAGTCGGTGAAATCAGCCGGGGATTAAAGAGATTAGCCAAAGATTTGGATGTGCCTGTACTGGCTTTGTCCCAACTCAACCGCGAAGTTGAACACCGTAATGATAAACGCCCTGTACTAAGTGATTTAAAAGACAGTGGTGCTGTTGAGCAAGACAGTGATGTTGTGATCATGCTTTACCGCGAAGAAATGTACAACCCCGATACCCCAGATCGTGGCATTGCTGAGTTAGTTGTTCGCAAGCAACGCAATGGCCCCACTGGTATAGTCAAGCTTTTATTTGACCATCAGTTTACCAGATTCAAGAATTTATCTCGTGGTCGTAGTTTTTAAGGCTCTACTGGAGGATAAACATTGTCTTTTATGCGGGAACTGAGAATGATTAAAACTTACCAACAGCTTTTACAACAATGGGCGGCTCTTGCCCCTGATGAATGCTCTACCACTGGCAGGGATTACAGGTTTAAGGTAAAAGTGCTGCCCCAAGTTGAAAAATGTTCTTTCGATAACCCCTGGCGTTCGGTTACTTCCGAAAACCTTACTTGGCGACTTCATTTAGCTGAAGATGTAATTCTCAGACAGTTAAATTTTGTTCTCCTAACAGTTTTACATCGCTGTTGTGACCGTCAGTCCAATATTCACTTCACTTTCATAGAGCTTGGAACTATCGCCACAATCTGCAATGGGCTGAAATCGCAAATACAGCCACATCCAGCGATTGCGGCATTAGACGCATACATTCAATTACTGAATTTTTAGAAGGTGGTACATGAAAGCACTTTCAGTCAGACAACCTTGGGCATGGGCAATAATTTATGCTCTAAAGGATATTGAAAACCGTGGCTGGCCCATTCATTATCGCGGCGACATTCTCATTCACGCTGCAAAAACTTGCACCAAAAAAGATTACCAGTTAGCGAAAGAATTTTGCCAAGGAATGGGGGTAATAATCCCAGAATTAATCTCTCTCCGTCGCGGTCAAGTCATCGGTATAGTCACAATAGTTGACTGCCGATTCTCACAAGTTGCGTCTGGTTGGGGGATGCCTGAGCAATATCATTGGAAGCTGGAGAATCCGCGCGAGATTACACCGATTCCTTACATTGGGTAACTGGGGATTTTTGAAGTACCTGATGATTTGGTGATGGAGGTGGCTGCATGACTAAATCAGTAATAGTTGAGTTATCTGCAATACCCGAAAAATTCTTAGAGAAAGGGGTCAAAGCCTCACAATGCGAATCAGTTGGATGCCTTTATCCGTACCTCGAAACTAAAAAGCTACTTGGTGGTTCAAATGTTTTTTATCCCCGTGTCATTGGTGAGCGTGACCCAAATAACCCCTTTTGTTGGAGGTGGGGATATAACTGGAAGGAAAAACACAACGGCGTTTGGAAAAGCAAAAGTATCGGCTCAATTCCCCCTGGCGCTGTCCCAATGATTCGTCTAATGCAACAGCAGGGGGCAATTAGGGAAGATATTATCGCCTTTATCAAGAGAGCGAAAACCAAAAAAACATCACCAAAATCAGATGTCTGCAAAAATTTTGATAACACAGATAAAAAACCAATACTCCCAGATGATGCCCCGATCGCTGTAGTACTTTTCGCTGGTGGCGGTGGGATTGAAGCGGGGATGGTTGAAGCCGGGATTCGTCCAGTTATTGCAGTAGAGTTTGACCCAAGCAAACCAGAACTGAGCAAGGCGATCGCCAAAACCCATCACCACAACTTCAGCGAGTATGGCTGTAGAATAATCCAGCTAACAGTTCAAGAAGTAGCACGGTTAGGATTTCTAGGTTTTCCCCGCCGCCCCGACTATCTCCACGCCTCCCCGGTGTGCGCCAACTTCAGCCAAGCCCACACAGCCAAAGCAGGAAAAGGTATTGAAACGGCTGACGATCTGACGGCTGCGATCGCTGTGGCAGAAGCCATCCGGCAGTTGCAGCCACGGGTGTTCACGCTGGAAAATGTGCCGCGCTATCAGAACAGTCAGAGTTTCAGTATTATCCTGGATGCTTTGGAGCAAGAGGGGTACTCGGTCAATTACAGCGTGATGAATATGGCTGACTTTGGGTTGCCCCAGGCGCGGCGGCAGTTAGTTTTGGTTGCCAGTAAGGGGTTTCGCCTTGCTCCCGTATACAGTCAAGTGGAAAAGGGGAAAGACCCAATTAATTGGGTCTTTCCAGAATGGCGCTACCAAGATGTGAAGCTTTCAACGCAGTAAGGTATTGGCCCGATTAGCATTTTTGGCACGATGAACCTTTTGATCTCTATCAGCGGCTCATCATGCCAAAATAAAAAAATTTAAATCAGAAATTATAGAATGAAACATTTTATATTTCTGCTTGAAAGTGATTATAATTTAAGTCACTTTTTCTTGCCATCATTCTCAAACAGGTTAGTAGCTTTGCTTCCAAGTACCCCAAAAATAGCACCAATGCCCATTTGCCAAGTAGTAGTTAGATTTTCAAATATTCGGTTTTGCTGAGGGGAAAGATTATCTTTGGATGCTAGCCACAAAGACGTACCACCAGAAAGTAGGGTCAGGAAGAAGACAGTAAAAAAGATTTGCTGGAAAGCTTGAGTAATTTTTAGCTGATTCATAATTTCAATGCGTGAGTGTGTACATTCTCATAATGAAATTAATTACCTATGGCACTGTCTCAGCTAAGTGTTAAAGATGTAGAACTTTTGTCAAAATTATGTCTAAGTTTTAGTGAGGTGAGCTAAAATCGGTGAAAAGTCTTGCATGGTAACAGAATGAGAAACCGAGCAAAGCGATCACTCTCCGCAACAACAACTAGTTTAAATAAGGCTAACGAAACTCTACGAAGGTTTAGCAGCAAAATAGCCTTTGCTGATTTGGCAGGAGTATCACGTGCTACAGTACAAAAGTTTTTTGCAGGTAAAGCGGTTGGATTTGATAGCTTTAAAGCAATCTGCAAAAATCTGGAACTTGATTGGGAAGAAGTAGCAGGTTTGATGCAATCAGCTACTATTCAAATGATAAAAGATGAGGAAAGTGATAACGGTATCATTAACATTGTTCAGATGGTTAGAGACAAGCTTCGTCCCTTAATTCATGAGCAATGTGGCACGATGAAAGTGCTAGATATGTCTCAACCTATTAAACTAGAGGATATTTACACCAATGTAAATATCCTAGAAAAAGTTTCTCATCAGAGATGGATAGAACTTTCTCAAATAATACAAAACTTTGATCCTAGTTTGGAAAATTTTGATCGTTTAGGTCTTAGCAAAATTACTGGACAGAGAGTGCCTGGTTTAAAGGCAGTTAGTGAATATCCTAGATTAATGATATGGGGGAAACCAGGCTCTGGAAAAACAACTTTTCTTAAAAATTTATCAATTCAATGTATTTTTGGAGAATTTAATATAGGCAGAGTACCTATATATATTAGTATGAAGGAATTTTCTGAGATTAAATATGAGCCTAACTTAAAAAGTTACATAATAAGCTATATAAAATCATCTGGAGTTGAACTTCAAGATGAGCAAATACTTGATCTGTTCTATAAAGGAAGATTGTTCATCATGCTAGATGGTTTGGATGAAGTTAGAGAGAAAAATATCAACCGAGTTATACAAGAAGTCCAATCTTTAGCAGATAAATTTTTCTATTCTGATGATTTTAAAATAGATTCTCAAAATTATTTAAAAGATAATTTTCAAAAAATACGTAAAGTGTTTCCTGACAGATTTTATAACAATCAATTTATCATTACTTGCCGTATAGCAGCACAGGAATATAGATTTTCAAATTTTATTGATGTAGAGATAGCTGATTTCGACGAGCTACAGATTAAAAATTTTGTAAATAAATGGTTTGCCTTTAAAGATAAAACTAAAATTGACACTTTTGTTAAGAAGCTAAATCAAAACCAACCTGTTAGAGAGCTTGGAACTAACCCTTTACTATTAACGTTGTTGTGTTTGGTCTTTGAGGAAATTGCTGACTTTCCTTCAAGCCGCTCCGAACTCTACAAAGAAGGGCTAGATATACTCTTAAAAAAATGGGATGCTAAACGTAATATTGAGAGAGATCAGTATCAGCTTTATAAAAAACTATCTGTTCAACGAAAAGAAGATTTATTAAGCTCAATTGCTGCTATTACATTTGAACGAGGAGATTATTTTTTTAAGAAAAAACAGGTTGAGGAATGCATCGCAGATTACATTCAAAATTTACCTGATTCTAAAACTGATCCAAAAGCATTACAATTAGACAGCGAGGGGGTGTTGATGTCAATTGAGTCACAACATGGAATATTGGTAGAGAGAGCGCATAATATTTATTCTTTCTCACACCTTACTTTCCAAGAGTATTTTACGGCTAGAAAAATTATTACTACTCCTGTCCCTCAAAAACTAGAAATAGCTTTACAATCACTGGCTAATCATATTTTTGAAACACGTTGGCGAGAAGTTATTATTTTAACTGTAGAAATGCTTCAAAATGCAGATATTTTATTAGAATTAGTAAAACAAAAAATAGATAAAATTACAAATAATATAATATTGAAAACTGTTTTAGACTGGGTTAATCAGAAAGCTAATTCTGTTGTAATTGGTTATAAGAAGTCAGCAATTCGCTTTTTTTATCTATCTTTAATTATTAGTCCTATCAATACACCTAATCTACTGAGTAAGCTGGATCAGTCTTTGAAAATTGAGGGTGAGTTGGATATAGACAGAAGATTTTTTGTAATTTTCGATAACATATATAATGCATATAATGACCTTATTTCTTATCTTAAAGCATATAAGGCTAACCAAAAAGCACAAGATACCCTAAATGAGGTTTTTGTTGAAGAAGCAATGAATAAAGCTCTTTATTGCCATCTTCTGATAGTCAAAGAGTTATTAGTAACACTTAGAATTTCTGTATCTTTCGGTTTTGATAAAGAATTAAAGAAACTTGAAAAATTACTGCCTATCATCTCTAATGATGATTCAAGTAAAATGCTAATTAAAACTCAAGAGAAATTTGAGCAATGGTGGAATATAGAAGGTAAGTCTTCAGGGCAAACGCATCTAAATATTGACAAGCCTGAATCAGGGTAAAATACACCAAGACTCAAACTACATAAAGCTTTGAGGAAATTCAACCTCACTGCTTATGAAAATGAGAATCATTACAAGGGGGGGAGTTAGAGGCAGCTGACGGCTGCCTGAATTTTCACGGTCAGTTCTCCACTCTTCTAGCGTAAATATTTTCACAGTCTAATTCTCAATAGTTTTAGATTAATGACTAGGAATCATGAGAATATCAGCGCAAAGAAAAACTCAATTTATGCGATCGCTGCCGGGAAGGGTGGTTACGCCATCGAAAACTCTTCAAAGTGACTTTTACAGATGGCGTGAAAAGTCAGGACGGCTGCCTGTCAATGAACATGGTATTCTTGCAGAAACTCCAAAGAAGAATTTCATTCTTATTCGCCTCTCTATGAAGCTAAAGCCAAAAATCACAATTGCTGACCACTTTTTGGGAATAGAAGACCCACGAATAGATCGCACAAAGCGTCATAACTTAATCGATATCATGACGATTGCAATAATAGCAGTAATTTGTGGTGCTGATGGCTGGGTGGCAGTTGAAACCTATGGATGTGCGAAATATGAGTGGTTAAAAACATTTTTAGAATTACCAAATGGCATTCCATCCCACGATACATTTACACGAGTTTTCGCACAAATAAATCCTCAACAATTCGAGTCATGTTTTGTTAATTGGATGAAATCAATACAAAAGATCACTAATGGTGAAGTTGTCGCAATTGATGGTAAAACCTTACGCGGTTCTTACGATAGAAGTAATGAGCAAAGTGCAATCCAAATAGTAAGTGCTTGGGCGACTACAAGTAAATTAGTATTGGGACAAGTTAAAGTTGATGAAAAATCAAATGAAATTACAGCAATTCCAGAATTATTAAAAGTCTTGGAGCTGTCTGGATGTATTGTCACAATTGACGCAATCGGTTGTCAAAAAGAGATTGTAAGATTAATTACAGAGCAAGACGCAGATTATGTAATTACGTTAAAAAAGAATCAAGGAAATCTTTACGATGAAGTTGAAAAACTATTCCAGTCAGGGATAAGTACAGATTTTGAGGGGATTGAACATAGCAGATATAAAACAGAAGAAAAAGGGCATGGTCGTCATGAAATCCGCCACTATGTGATGTTATCTCAGATTCAGTCTCTGCTTAACCCAGATTCAGTTTGGTCAAACTTTAATAGTGTTGGCATGGTAGAATCTGTCCGTTTATTAGACGGTAAAACAACAGTTGAAACTCGTTATTTTATTAGTAGCCTTGAAGATAACGCTAAACAGTTTGGTAATTCTATTCGTAGTCATTGGGGAGTTGAGAATTCATTACATTGGGTATTGGATGTCGCCTTTAGGGAAGATGACTGTCGAATTAGAAAAGATAATGCTCCACAGAATTTTGCAATTCTTAGACATATTGCAGTCAATCTTTTAACTCAAGAGAAGCGTGTCAAACGCGGAATCAAAAACAAACAGTTTCTTGCGGCGATGGATAACAAATATTTACTAAGTATTTTAGCGTTAGCTTAAAATAGTACATCAAAAACTTGAGTTGAATGTTTTACATAAAAGTTTTATTTATTTTCTAGGTAAATATGTTTTTATGTAGCTCATAATTAAATTATTTTAGTATTGATGATTAGTCATTTAGTTGAAGATAAGCTAATTCACTTTTTGAAAAACATTTTATTTGTTTTATTTATCATTCTATCAATTTTTACAATTATCTATGTCATTTTGGAATCTCCCTTAGTTTTTATTAGTAAATAACCTGAGTTCGGGTTAAACATAAGAAGGTAAAAGCCATTCCAATTGAAGGCTAGGTTTCTTAGGTTGATGACAATAAGCGATTAAGCCGCACAGAACATTAACACAAAAATTGACTGGGCTGCGAT
>NZ_JADEXT010000058.1:0-34504 GCF_015206985.1 Nostoc sp. LEGE 12447
ACACGATAAACTCGCTGGCGATCGCCCGTGCCATCTCGACAGATGTATTTGAGTTTCAGCCCTATCTTCTTCAGCAATCGCCTTAAGATAACGATGGGGCTGTCATTGTCATTGAGGGTAATTCCCAGAACGGTTTTGACTTGCCACTTCACGCTCAAGGCATTGTTAGCCATCTGTACTAGGTCTGCATCAGTTCCCCGGAATTCGCGGTCATCGGCGATGAATTGGGGGATGTTGAACAGTTCCAAGGCATGAATTACCAAACCCAGTTGACCACCGTTAAAATCTGGTAGCCAAGCACTTTTACAGGCAAGCATCTTTTCACCCAGTTTGCGATCGCGGTCAGCGACTTTCGCTCTGCCCAAGGTCAGGTAAAAATGCAATCTCAGTTGTGGGTAATAACCTTGATCGTCTTTTTTGACGAGTTCCGAGGTAACATCCACACCGTAACGCTGCTCTAACTTATATTTGCGCTCAATGTGGCGTTCAGTAGTGGTTTTAGCCCGTTGTTGTTGCAGCGCCTCATATTTGGCAGCAGTCATATCAGTTGTATCGGCAGCAGTGATATCCTGACATTCGCCGTTGTAAACTTCATTTGTTTGGGCGGTGATTTCGTTGTTTAACTTTTTGCGAATTTTGTTGTCATGGACATCGACAATATTATGACCTTCGTTGCCTAATTCCTCTAGCACAGTGTCGCGGTAATGAATCATACCCGCATTGATGCGACAGGCCATTTTGCCAAAAACGTTTAAGGCAGTGCGGTTAATGTTGATTTCATCGCCGTCAATAATCAAGGAAGCATTTTGTAGCAGCTTCAAGTTAGCTTGAAAGCGTTTATGCTCACAGGCTAACAGGGATTTGAGGTTAATTGCTCCGTTGCCAATCTTTCCTAAGCCATGACTGGCTACCCAAAGATGACGCGGTATCGCCTCTCGGACACGGGCTAAGGCTTGGCGAGTGGCATTTTCTGGTGCTACTCCCCGAAAGCATCCCCAAACACTGGTAAAATGCCCCCAAATGTCAATGCTGACCCCTGTGCCGATGGATGGGGAGGCCAGCACAATGTCATATTCCAGCAGCACCTTATTTAATCTTGATATGCAGTTGTAAGCTTCGTGTTGCGGATCGGCAATCGTTTCGGAGTCAATACGAAGGATTTTGCGATCGGGAAATTGTTTCTTAAACCTCGCCTCTAAGACTTTGGTTCCCCATTTGGATTTAGCTTTTTGGCAATCAACTGCAATAAAGGGCTTACCCCCGGTTTTGATGTGGGCTTCCAGGGCAGCTAACCAATTAACCGGGGTAGTTTGTTTGTAGTGGTAAATGTTCCAGGGTTGTCCTTTCCAGTTGTTGACCACCACCCAAGGGGTAACTTGGGTTTCTGCCAGCCCCATAACCATTTCTGGCGATAAATCAGATAAGTCAGCATCAGCCAGGATGACTTTACCACGTCCTGGGGCGAAGGCATTTTTGAACAACTGTGAAAGTTGGTTGAGGACTTCCACCCGATGCTTCTTAACTTCAGTGTTGGCAGAGAGCAAATGCCAGATCACCTGCTCGGATTCGTCAATGATTACTAGCGGTTCTTTCCAGTAAAGGGCGTTAAATCTGGCTTGACCGTTGGGGTGTAAACTGTCTACACATAGCGCAAAACCAAGTAAAATCCCGGTTTCGCTGTTTCTGACTTCGGTAATGTAGGGGATGCCTACCCGCTCCGCGATCGCTTGGGCTAACTGTACCCTGTGCGATAAGAGGATAACGGGTTGACCGTTGGCGATCGCCTCAGCAACGATCGCGGCGAATGACTCGGTTTTACCAGAACCTTTAGGGGATTTGAGCAAAATCAGTTTAGCGGCTTCAGGGATAGCCACTTCTCCCAGGTAACGCTGATTGAGGACGAGTGCCGCCTCAATTGAGAGTCGGCTGTACTCTTTGACCTGCCATTTTTCTTTTGTCAGTGCTAGTTTTATAATTTCATCAGTAACAGCTGGCCCCCTAGCGGCAATTAAGTCATCAATGCCTTTTTCAGGGTAACTCCACTGTGTCACTAGGACTTGACAGCCACACTTCGTTAACAGTTTCGCGGTTTGGCTGATGGCAATATTCACCCGTTGGACTGTTTCTGGTTTGGTGTCGTGGTCAAAGCAGATGATGAATTTACGTCCAAGGGTAGCGAAGTGTTGCAGTTCTGGAATTAGGTGTAAATTACCTGTGGGCTGTCCAAATTCATCTTTGGGATTGCGGTAGCCACTGTTTATCCCAGGAAGGGCGATTGCTGCATAGCCCAAAGTAAGCAATGCCCCTGCTTTTTTGGCCCCCTCACAAATCACAACTGGGATGTTGTACTTCCATACCCAATGCCAGAAGCCTAATGCCCTATCTTCATCGCTAATGGGCAAGTCATATCGTGCGGCCACACTCTCCCAGATGTAATCTGGTACTGCCAGGAAGAATGCCCGTGTTGGCACTCGCAAGGGATGTTCATACTTGATGAATTTAAGAACTTTGTTCAGGTCGCGCCTGGGGTGGTCGGGTTTCATACCGCCCCACATCATGGGGCTATAATCGTTAAGCGGGTCAACACCACTGCACCACCAGTTATTGCCTTCTATGTGGCGATACTTCTTGAGTACCCCGTCTCTAAGTCGTCCGTCGTTACGGCGGGGGACGTTTTGACCATAGAACAGGTAATCATAGGCGGCATTACCCGATACGGAAATGACGTTTAGCGCAATAATTCCAGGGTCAACAGCACTGGCTAACCATTCATTCCAATGGTGCGCTTCTATGTCAGAGGGACGGGATATGATCTCGTACCTCTGTGTAACTTCAATTTTTTGAAGTCCACAATTACTATTTTTCACAGCTTTTTCCCTCAAATACATTGGTTTTTAGTATCTGGAGGGGGTTATTGCGCTGCTACACCTTATATCTACGAGATTTACTGTTTTGCTTGTTGAAAATTTTTACTTATCAAAAAATTTGATAAATTTATATGCAAAATTTCGCAGTGAAAATATAGAAATTTCCACAGTAACTCATATAATATGAGTAAGCAGCGCGGACTAATCTCTTTCGCCAATCTGTGGTTCGAGCTTCCAACTACAATCCACTTTTTTGGTTCTCTAGAGATAAACCCCGCTTCCCAATATTTGAAATATTTAATTTTCTCTGTCGGGCAAAGCGTTCACTACTGAGTGGCTCTTTGTCCTTTTAATTTTTGTGTCTTTTGTATATTCACCTCCGTTTTACGCTTCATTTGAGTACTTGCTGATTGTACAGAACTTTTGGCTGTCTTATATCTAACAAGACTGGGATTTTTTACTTGAAATTACTCAACAAGAGTTGATGATTATTCAAGAAATGAGGCTTTGCACTGCACTTGTGCTGAGTCGGTTATTTGTTCTTCTCTCTTTCAGTTGGCAACGGTTCTACCTTGATATTGCGTACTCCTACTTCTATCAGGTATGCCGCTAGATTGGCAGTAGTTCGCCCTTGGTTCTCAGCTAGTGCTTCAAGCTGATCAAATACAGTATCAGGTAGCGTTACACTAAAACGCTTGCTCATGCATCATTTTCGCTTCAAATTGCCTCCTAAATCATACGCTGTGATTCCTATTTAAGTTTAAACTGCTGCGGTATTGCTGTTAACTACATCTATTTTAAACTTTGTGTGCAGGTAAATACCATCATAGTGCATCGAAATAGATGCTATAATAGTTTTGTCAGCCAAAAAACGACACAAAACAAAGGCAATAGAAGCCAGAAAGTGATGCTATGGCTAACCCCTAACTGGATGTGTGGATTTAAGGCGATTCAGCCTCTAAATTCTCCAAAGCCAGAAAAATCAAGACTTTCACCAATCATCGGAACCATGACAACCGTATATTCCAATGCCAAAAACTGGCTAGTTCAAGCAGACTTGTTAGCCAAATCCGGGCTAACTGACCTCATTGCCGGAAAAGACTCAGGTGCAGGGTATGGCAAAGCAATCATCGGTGATTTTTCTATCATGATGCCTGCCGCATACTCACTTGTTCGCAACCGCAATATCATGCACCACGAAACCATCTCAAAAGATGGGGCATGGGTTCGATATGTAAAAGGAACGCGGCTTGACTTAAAAGATGTTCAATTCTTTTGGGGCAGTGCAGCTCTAGCTCAAAGTGACCATACCTTGCTGCACGAGGACAAAGCCAAAAAAGCAGAACTGGCACTAGAAAGCATCCTTGCAGACTTATCAGTTCTGAATATTCCCGATGGGGTCAAACTTTCGATTAGTTTGAGCAACCATAACCCAGAACGCTGGGCAACTGAGATTAAACGCAGGGTTGAAGGGACTCATACCTTTGAGCATCTGCACCCTGTAACCCGTTCCATTGTCACCAAGACAGTTGAGATTTTAGTCACAGGCATTTATCCCGAAGGATTTGGAAGCATTGCCCACTGCTTATTCGGTGAAGCATCCCTGGTACTTGACCCCTCAGAATTAGCGATCGCTCTCGATATCGGTTCATCCACTTGGTTGATTACCGTGTTTAACGGTAGCGGTGCAGTCATAGACCGTCACTTGATTGAAGGTGGAGCGGGTGAACTGCATTCGATGATTGCAGAAGCCCTCGACAAGCGAAATGACCGAGTGAGTCTGCTGTCCAAGGATGTGAAGCACTCGCCTAGTCTCGTAAATCAGGGAATTATTGAAGGCACTTTCACTTATGGAGGCAACCACCTCACGGGCAAGAAGTTTGAGGCAGAGTACAGCCAGTGCCTAGATCAGTGGTGGTCAAACAGGATTGAGAAATTCGCCAACTTTGTGACTGCTGGTAATTATCTAGACCGCGCTAAATACCTTGTCGCCTGGGGTGGGGGTGTTTCCTTGCCAGTGGTGGATCAAAACTTAGCCGGTTTAGGCTTTGTGATTTTGAACAATCCCCAATTCATCAATGCTTTGGGGTTAAAGCTATTAACTCAAATTGCAAGAGGAGCTTAATCAATGAATTACGAATCTCGGCGTATAACCATCTCCTACCTAGCAGTAATTGAATTGTGCAAGATGTTTGATTTACCCCAAGATGCGCCAACACAAGCATTATCAGCAGGTGTAGAGAAGCTGATTTTTCAACATGGCAATGTACAATCATCGCCCAAAGTTGAAACAGCGCAATCTACACAGCCGAATAAATCGGCACTTAGCGCAATGGTCACTAATTTTAAGGGGGCAGCATGAGCAGAACCACATTAAGGAACACGGTTTTAGGCATTGGAGCAACAGCAGCAGCGGCAGCGATCGCTTTTGGCTATTTCGGAGTGCAGCAGTTTGGCAGAAACAATATGTTTATCATCGCCGCAGCCGTGGGAGGTGCAGGGGCTATCAGCTATGTACTACAAAAACCGAGTCAGCCACAAGCGCCAAACAGTCAACCAGAAGCACCAACCGCACTAATCAAAACCCAAAGGAGAAGAAACAAATCATGAGCGACCAAGAAACCATGCAGACACAGCCATCGCTAACGACTACTGAAATAATGACCATCATCCTCGGTTGCGAACAGACTCTTAGATTTGTGCAAGCATCTCCCAATTACAAGCAAATTGAAGCGTCCGAACGGTTCAGTACATCGAATGACCTAAAAATAGGTGATGCAGTGCAAGCCTTGATGGAGATTCACGAAGCAATCCTAAATATCGAGTTCTATTCCCAAGTTGAGGGACAAACAAATGCTTTCAACGACAGCCTTACAGCGTAACCACCTCTACCAATTCCGTGGTCAACAACTGCGCTACAGCCATCGCTCTAATTGTCGAGTCAATGCCCCTTTCATTTTCAATGACTCGAAAGGCAGAAGAAAAGAATTAAGTCAAAACCAAGTGCAGAGGGAGGTTTTTGAATTAAATGAGTTTTGTGAAAACTGATGATGAAGCGATTGCACCGACGACCAATCATTGCAATCGCCTCACTTCGGGACGTATCTCTCGCCGCAAAAACGAAAGTACATAAGGATCTTAGCAGCATGGCACTCGATTACAAAAATCCCAATGATTGGGGACGCTGTTCTTTCACTGATAATGCTTTGAAACTCCAGCAATTTAAGGCTCTTAACCCAACAGCTACGAAGTGCGAAATAAATAGTTTTCTTTGCAGCCTTTACTTACCCCTCACCGGAACCGAATTCTTAGCAACTCATGAAACCATTGATGACCATCCATACTCTGCTGCATTTGGTCAATTTTTGGGTAATGGGATTGACGCGGACATTGCAAATATATTGGCATTTGGTGAGAACAGATTTGATTTAATCTCTGATGATTTTGACGACCCCGTAAGGCAATTAGCAACGAGAATTTATAGCCGATTTGAAGACATGGGCTATTGGGATGAAGTGCCCCAAGAACCGAGTGATATCAACTACGACTTAATACCTTATTAGGAGGTTCAGTAATGGATTTTGCAATACGTAATCCGGTCGTTGGTCATGCAAGCCATATTGATGAAAAAGCACAATCTTGGGGAGGGTTTGAGTCTGATATTCTGGGCTATCTCTCTGATATAAATAAGCTCGAACAGTTTGCCGATTATGCGAATAATGCCCAAGAATTATCTGACCGATTAGAACCATTTCTGGACAATGCTAAGGTCGTCTTTGAGGCGATGGAGAAGTTAACAAAAGGTCAGGTGACTTGGACTGAACTTCGTAAACAATACGGCTCTCATGTTGCGGGTGCAATTGGTAAAATCCGTAAACTTAACGCTGAATTTGACAGCGAGATGAGTAAAATAGATGCCCAAGATAGAGCCGACTTGTTGCGGATTGACCAGAAACGTAAACACGCTTTAACTGAAGTTGCAGCCCAATTACACCATGATTTGCAAGCAGAACTGTGGCGGCATGAAAACAAGATAAGTGGGATAGAAAATAGACAAGTTGTGCAAGCCGAAAGGCAAGCAATCACAACAGGATTAAGAGAGAAACGTCAACAACTTTTAGCCCGTGCGAGGTATGGCTCACGCGCATTAGAACCGAATCAAACGCCCCAGGAAGTGATACCAATTCAATCCCAAAATCATGCACCAGCATCAAGTGTTTCTGCAACAGGAACAGTTCGCGGCTGGGGTGCAATGTTGGGTAACTTGTGGAACAAGCTGGGCGAGAGATAACTATTAGTTGAAAGGTCAGGCTGATGCTAGTAAGGAAACGAAATGAAGATCCTCATAGCGTCAGCCCTTTTTTGCATGAAGGGCTGGCACAGAAATCACAATCAACTAAGCAGCATCAACAACCAGAACAACCACAACCATTACCAGAAAATAACCGGGGTAGAACATTTAGACGTGCTGGTAATGCAAGTGAAATTGTCGCTGGCAGTTGTTTAAACAGTGCAGTTATTTTCACTTTTCACCTATTGCAAGTTCACCCAGTTGGAATGTTCTTAGCTGTGGGTACTGCACACCTGTATTTTACTGCCACTGCAACAGGTGAAGGGTTTAATAATTTCGTTACTAATTTAATGACTGGTTGCAGTGCATCGTTAGCGTTATTGTGTGCGCTTTCCGAACCGATTGGTGAGTGGAATGAAGCGAGAACTTCTACTGATACAGCTAATACTTCGCTTCAAGAGATGTATCAGCCCAAAGCGAAAACTGCTGAATCTTCAAGTTGGATGGATGGTGCAGGAGTGGGCATATTTCTAGCGATATTAATGTTTTTTCTATTTGGTGGTAAAAGAGGTAAATGAACTATCTATCTGAGAAACATAAACAGTTATCCGAGTCGCAACAATCGGGTTTAATGAAGTGGTTCGGACAGTTGCCGATGGATAAAAAAGCTGTTGCAATTGGGCTAAGTTTAACTGTGGGAATTAGCTCTGCGGCAATGGCTTGGAAAGGGGAATCAAGCGACCGCATTTATTTCTGCCTTCGGACTCCCCAGAAAAAATTGGTATGTCAGGATCAGAATAACAGACCATTTCGCATGACCCCCTTTTATTGGTCACAGTGGCAGTTAGAAGGAATGCCGCGCCAAGTAGTGCGTAACCCAGCTATGGGGGTAAACGGACTGGTGAAAGCGACTAACCCATATAAACCGTTTTGGGCGTTTGGGGGATTCCTGGGATTTGCGCTTGCGGGGTGGATGCTGAGGCACTGCCAAGATGAGGAGAAGCAGAGAGCAGTTTTTGAAGACATTGCCCAAAAGCGGGATGCTGCAAAAGCTGAGATGGCGGCACGTTCCGAGCTACTAGAGAGTTGCCGAGACGTTGCGATCGCAGAAGTCCAACTACAAGCCGACTTGGATCTAATCGCCAATGATCGCACTGTGGATATCCAAAAAGCCGAGATTTACGCCCACACGGAAATTGAAGTTACCCAAATGGAGGCAACTGATGCCATTTTCGAGGCGCAGACGGCTGGGATGACTGAAGAACAGAAGGCGGACTATATTAAGCAGCTTCGTGAGATGAAAACGCCTTATTTGCAAGGTAGCCAGACTTTAGCGGGGACGATTGACCCCAACGATAAAGTTACTGGATCTGAAGCAGGAGCGATGCCTTCGGCGGCAAGCTACGCATCACAGGACAATAAAACGGCATGGGTGCAAAACTTAGTCAAACAAACTGCTCTTATCTGGGGCAACCAAGGCGGTGGTAAATCTTGGCTAGCCCGTTATGTAATCCAACTCAAAAAACAAGCCGGCTACCGTGTGATTGTCCTTGACCCCGACTCGAACCGTAGTGAATGGCGAGAAGTTGAAAGTTACCACTCCTGGGATGATATTGAACAGCAGATCCGCGATTACGTTCAAGAACTGGAATCAAGGTTAAAAACCTTTAATAATTCATCATTGAGTGAGTCGCAATGGCGGCAGAAACTTTGGGCAGAAGGTAAAGCTTTGTCTTTAATCTGTGAGGAAGCAACCACCTACGCTGACTTCATTAAAGATGCGGAATTATTAGAGAAATTCGGCAAGCTGGCACTTACTAAAAGCCGTAAACAAGAGATGCCTTTAACTGTCGTTGCTCATAACAATACCCAGACTTGTTTATTCGGAATTAAAGGCTTGCACAATCTCGTTTCTAAAATGCTTCAAGTTGAATGTTTGGCAGAAGTTGACCCGATTACATTACAGCCCAAATCTACTGGTTTTGCTAAGGTAAAACTCGATAGTTCTAACGAATGGCTTGATGTTATTCTGCCCAAAATGACAGCGAAAATATCTGACTTTAGCGACGCTCTCCCAGCAGAATCTAACCCCAATCCCCCCATCGATAAAGCCACTTTAGAGCGGATTTATGAACTGGAATTCAATCTTGGTAACAAAGCAGGTGACACCCAAGATGAACCTAAGAAACTGTCAACAATGGCGCAAAAGCTGTATGAATATCTCACCAGAACTGAACGAATTGAAGCTGATGTAAGAGAGTTCAAAGGCAACTTTAAAGTGAACGGTGAGAGATTTAGTGTTGAGCAAATCAAGGGCTGGATGTATGAAATTGTGGGGGCAGGATTGGGGGACTGGATAGCCGAGGGTGTTATCAAGCTTAATCAAATTTGACTGCTAATAGTGTCTGGTGTCTCGCCTCAAAAACACCCTTTTTTCGCGGACACCAGACACCAGACACCACAGACACCAAAGCCCAAAACCCTTATACAGCATAGACACCTCCAGACACCAGCCGCCCTAATAGCAGACACTAAGTGTCTATTAGCGTGTCTGTCAAATGTCCGCTTTTCACTGTTAATTAATTGATAGAAATAGCTGAATACTATGCACCCAATAGAATTTAAGAAAAAGTGGCAATTAACTTATAACGAGCTAGCACTTGTCCTGGGTTATGAAAGTGATTTCACTGTCCGTTGCTGGGGGATAAATGGAGGACATAAGCGCAATCCTCAAAAAGTTGTTTATGTTGCTTGTCGCCTTCTAGATGAAAAATGGTCATCTGAGGGTAAACAAATAGATTCTTACCTTTGATAATTTATATCCGTGTGTCTGCTAGACACCTATTAGACACATAAATAAATAATTTGACCAAAGCTAGAGTGCGGGGTAAGTCAAAGATTTATTGATGGTTATGCACAAGTTTTCTATTTTTTCTGATACCCCGTTATAAGTCAAATGTCCGCTAGACACTCCTAATTAATTACTTGAAATAGGTGAATACTATGCACCCAATAGAATTTAAGAAAAAATGGCAGTTAACTTACGACGAGCTAGCACTTGTTTTAGGTTATCAAGGTGATTATACTGTTCGTTCCTGGGGTACGAATGGAAGACACAAGCGCAATCCTCAAAATGTTGTTTATGTCGCTTGTCGCCTTCTAGATGAGAAGTGGTCAACTCAGGGGAAACTTGTGGATTCTTATCTTTGACTTTCATCTTTGGGCACTGTTCAAGAACTGGGGTAGAGCGGGTGGCGTAGCGGAGTGTCGGGGGCGGGCTACCGAGTTTTGGCCACTTTATGAGAAATTTCCTGCCCGTCCCCGACACCACCCGCTCTAAACGAAGTGTCCCCAGTTCGTCGGGGCCTCACGAGATGATGAGGTTGAAGCAATTTTAATATCAGTTAAATAAATCTTTCCTGAGTTTTAAGATTAATTTTGAAATCGGATACATTATTGGATTTAACCATAAATAGGAGATGACCTCTCATTTTCGTTTCTTCTTTTATTGGCACTCCACTAAACAAACAGGGAAACTCGTGTGCTGCATCACAATTTTTCGCTAATTCAAGTGCTATTGGTTTCAGTGAATTTGTATTGACAAATAATGCAGAATCTCTCTGTGCATTTTCCAGTTCTGGGATAGTATACCAGTTGAAAATAATATCATCTGCGTCAGTAGCATCGTATAGTCCTACTAGCCTTCTATATTTTTTATCCATAAAATTCAGCAATCCCTTACCTTGTTCATGCTGTCTTCTGATGCCAAGGTTAATAATATTCCTTTGCGTCGCCATTTCATAAGCGAATTTTAAATTGGTCTGCTCATCACCTATAGAGTCAATTTTATTTTATATCAAAATATCAGCACCATGTCCTGATTCATCTTGCATTCGACCACAAAATAAAATAATTTCTCCGCTCAAAACTTTTGAGATAATTTCTTGATGTGATGAATTTTCAAGACTTATATTTTGTTTAGCAAATCCTTTGTAAGGATTGTAGACATATCGTTTATTTTTCCCTTTACCAATCTTCATTTTGAACTGTCCCTTGGATGATACACTCGTTCATTACTTACTTTTAGCTTAATCGGGCAGTACACAGTTTTACAGGTGGGGAGAAAAAATGAGTGATTAGTGATGCCTATTGCGAACAGTGTGTCATGTCCACGAAAAATTAGGGTTTTGGGTGCTTACGCGGTCTTGTTGACATAACCTAACCAAAAAAACTTTATAGCACTACTCATTTAGCTGTGCGATTTCAATCAAGAAATTGATGGCAGATTCAACCCTGGCTTTTAGTGCCAAAAGCTGTTTATGTGTAAAAGGAATAGTAACTTGATGAGTTCCCCTCTGAAAAAGCTTAACAAACTCTAAAATAGCCTCGACATCCTTTTCTATGAAATCAGAAAATATATTGTAATTTATACTTCTACATATAAAAAGTAACCTAGCTTTTCTCGTAGGTCTGCCTTTATCAAAACAATGGGGATCTTCAGTCCATTTTTTAATATCCTCATCAGGAGATAATCTATGAATAATTTGAGTAAAGAACTCACGTAAAGAAACAGCACAATGTCGAGCATAATCTGGATTATCTATTGAATTTAATGCCGCTTGAGCACCTTGCCACATTGGAATTAAATCATGTGAACCAATAGTAATTAAAAGGCTTTCTATCTCTTTTCTTTCTGCTATAAATTCATTCTTTATAGATTGCTTTTCTACTTCTATTTCATCTTCTATATCAGTATTTAAATCAACAATGCTTACGCTCTCTATAACTTCTACACTATTTAGTAATTCTAGTGCTGGAAGTTCGGAAACTATTCTGGCAGCAGTAGAATTTCCTAAAATTAATTCCTCTAATGAAACAGTTAAATTAGAATATGAACTCGAAAAACAAAAAAAACTGTTATACAGAGAATCTCGTAAGTCACTGTAGGTTTGCAATGAGCTATCAATAGCTAATAAATTTAATTTTTCTAATGAGCTTTGAGCTAATTCGGTTATCTTTAGAGTTCTTGATAGGCTAGATATTACATTTTTATTTAATCCCAAATCTAAGCCTTTGGTTAATTCTATTATACGATTTTTATCATAGCCAAATTGACTGCTGAGTTCACTCTGGCTTAGTGACTTTAAAAGTCTGCTAATTTCATAACTTGGCTTTAGAAGATGACTAAAATTAGTCTTATTCGTTGACTCGAAAAGTCTGCTTATTTCTGAATTTTGCTGCACAAGCTGACTTATTTCATAACTTGGCTGTAGAAGATGACTAAAATTAGTCTTATTCATTGACTCTATAAGCCGACTTATTTCTGAAAATTCTTGCTTGTATTGAAGCAAGTTTTTTCCAATTAAGTTTTCTATATTAAAATTTACTTGTTTAAATAAATCTGAATTAATTTTGTATCTATCCATTATATTGACCTTATCTATAAAGCATTTACTCGTACACTTGTACTAATATGGCATAGAAATAGCGGTCGTGCTTGGTTCGCTTTAAATCCTGTCCCACCGTAATAACATATCTTCGGTCATATCTGCTCGTGGTACTGGGGACGCGCTATTATCCCAGCGTTAACACCCCAGAGGGCATATCCACCACCAACCGTCGATTTTTTAACCACTGGCGACCAAGTAAAACTTCTGACACTCCTTCACCCACATGAACGGGAATATCAAATTCCTTGCCATCAATTCGCACTTTTCCTAAATAAATGTCAAATTCTGCTTCTCCTTGGGCTGTGAGCATTGTTTGCTGTTCTAGATAAATCCAATCAAGTGCTTCTAAATCCTGGTTATTAATTGCCAGCCACCAAGAAAAACCTGTATCAAAAAGTGCTTCTACTGGTAGTGCAAAGGAGTTAGCAGCTATCAACTCTATCTCAAAAAATAATTCATCCTCATCACCAAAGTTGCCAGAAATCATATCGTGCCGCACACCCCAGTTTCATTTATGCGGAAAACGTGCAGTCGGAAGTTCGGGTATTTTTCATGTGCCATCTGGCCAACAGCTAATGCATCCTCATTAATAAAATATTCTCCGCTTTCTGGTTCAACTGCTACATACCAGTTGTAGTGAGTCTTAATTAATTCTGGCTGCAATTTTTGAAAGATTTGTTCGCAACGCTGCTTAAATTCTGCTTTTTCAGCTTTCCATTGAGCTTTCTTCTCTGACGACCACTGGATTTCGGGGAATATTCTCCCCCGGCGCACTGTACGAGTAGACTTTGCTTCAGTCATAGTTGGTTCTGCTTCACTGCAATATCTATATTAGACAGCACATCCAGACTACTTGGGGTTTATGGTTGGTTTGTTAGGTCTGGAGAATTATACTTTAACTAAAATACAATTTTACTTTTGTACAAAAGTAAAATTGCACTATAGTACAATTCTACAAAAGTAAACTAGTATATTTGTGACATTGTACTTTAGTAATTTTATGTAATTGTTTTATGCCAAATCCGCCAACAGTTGTCTCCTTGGGCTTGGCTGGGGGTCAGGGAAAGTCTACAGTAGCCTTGATGCTGGGGAGGTATTTGGGGCGCTTAGGAATTCCCGTTTTGTTTGTGGATTGCGACCCTCAATCTAGCTTGACCAGTTTTTTAGGGGTGCAAGTGCAGCCTGATACCCCAACATTACTGGAAGTTCTGACACAACCGGAAGAGAAAACAAAAATTCTTGATGCCATTGCGCCTGTACCTGACGTTAAACTGGGCGACCGTACCATTAACAATACCAACCTGTTCTTAATTCCTTCCGATGATGGCTTGGAGAGCGCCAACTATAAATTGGCCTCCAGTGGGCTAAGTCTGTTTATTCTCAGGAATCGCCTGCAACCAATTGTGAGTAATTTTGGCGTGGCAATTGTAGACCCACCCCCAGAACGTTCACATTTAGCGCAGACTTCTTTGGGTGCTGGCGATAGATGGGTGATTCCAGCAGAGTCAAACGTCAAGGGAGTGCAATCGCTGTTGCGGACTATGGAATTAATTAAAGAATTTAAAGCAGCCCTACCTTATGGTGAACTACTGGGTGTAGTGCCATTTCGCGCACGGTGGACTGGTTTGCATCCAACAAACGCTACTAAAACCAGTATCGATACCATGCGGCAGTTGATAGGGTCGGATTTGATGTTGCCGCATATTTTGGAATCGGATGTATTCAAAAATGCCATCAACCAACGGGTTGCGCCAACAGACTTGGGGCAGCCAAATCTGGAATATACGATTCATGTCTTAGCTCAACGACTCAGGCCAGCTTTGTCAAAAGAATATGCCAAATTAATTCCCTTAGAAACAGCGTAATAAATTTTACAAATAGGTGAAAACATGAATATTCTAGATGAAATCAGAAATAGAGCGGTTGCACCAACAGTTGCACCACGAGAAGATGTGTTAGCTCCACAACAGCAGGATTCACCTACAAGTGATGTTAACGTGACCTCGACTGCTGATAGCTCCGTTTCGGAACTCACTTTATTAGAAGAGCAACTAGCGAACTTCCCTGAAATTGCGCCTAGAGTACCTGTCCGTTTGGAAGTTGCAATAAAGCAAGAACTCGATGATCTATGCAACCAAGAAAAAATCACAGTTGAAACGCTGTTGGAAGCTTTTTATGTTACTTGCAAAGAAAAAGATACAGTCATGAAACAAGTACTAAAAGAAGCCAAAAAACGGCTGAAGAGCCGCAAAGAAGCAGGTAATATTCGCTCCAGCATCACTCGTTTAGCTAACTTGGCCAAAAAACTAAAGTAACAATCAGACTGATAGTGAACACAGACACAATATCTAGGTGTGGCAAGCCTTCTGGCGCAAATGAGTGTAGAGAAATGCTAAAAAATCAAAGTGAGATTCTTATTGGAAAATCAAGAGCAAGCTCTTTGGTCTGCATATTGTAATACCCAAGCTCTTCTTTTGCAGTTACAGACGAAATGACATCTGCTAAAACAGGCCCCGCACGTTCTATTCCTTCATCGAAGAGAAAATCGACTAACTCGTTAATATTTACGCCGAAAACTGATATAAGCGTAGTCATAACTTTTGCAATCGACCTATTTCTATGGGTCTGTTGTATCTTTCTAGGCAATAGCTGAAGCAGCATAGGATTTTTGTTGTCTGTACTCTTCAAAAAATGGATATAACCTGTCTCTGGATCGTATAAAGCTTCTCCAGGAGGAATGAAAAATGATTCATTGCTCGATGGTACTTTGACATGAATTGTAGTCGTATTAGGTAGAAGTTGCATTTGATAAAAAATTAGGTAATTAATTTACTATCGTCAAAACTTTTGCTAGGCACTTAAAGTAAACCGAAGATCACTACATACGTTGCTTGCGGATTTCCGGAAAGAGGTTGATAAATTGACGAAAAGGGTTGAAAGCTTGCTTTTGCCGTACAAAATTTTTATTCGCTCGATATCATTTTTGGTGAAGTTAGTAAATCAATAAGACATTGTCTGCAATATTTATTTACAACGTGTCTCTTTTTGCAGCTATCTCGTCACTACCCACACATTGGTTACAAGTTAAGCTTGTGAGGCAGTTGTCAGCTATTTTAAAGGATGTGGAAAAATTCAAATATATCGACCCCCGACAAGTAGAAGCTTACTTAGTCGGGCTAGGTTGGCAGCAACAGCAACAAGAGGGTGATAAAGCTTCCATTTGGACTTTAGACGGTTTTGAAATTTTACTTCCCCTCAAACCAGAAATTCTTGACTTTTCTCGTCGCATGGCGGAAGTCGTTGAAACTCTGGCGTTGGCAGAAACCAGAGATCAACAGTCAATTTGGGGTGACTTAATTACAAATGCACCCAACACCACCATCCAAGCAGTCGTCACGCACATTGCCACACCCAACGCAGATCGCCTTAGTGGCGATATCACCATGCTGGGCATCGTGGTTGATAAACTGCGTCCCATCCAAACTGAATTAGCTGACCGTGACTACATCCTGGCATTGAAGGCGTATACTGAACGCCTACCCGTCTACTGCACAGGTGACTTAATTAAGGAAAACAGTATATTCATTCTGAAAAATCCCCACAATTTTCGCCTGGATCTTAATGAATAATGTTCCTAAGCCGTGACCAAAGTAGGCTCAGTATTCCAGATTACGAATGATTGCAACTTTCGCCACAGCAACGCTTACAGCCGAAATGAGTGTAGAGAACTTTAGTTCTCGCAATCCATAACGCCTGGGAGGTATACAGGAAGCTCTTTTTGAGGGAGGATTTATTCATTAGCTCTTAATTGACTGCTGTGAACACTCCTGCGATCGCATCCAATTTTAATCCAGAGTCGCTGGCGTTAACTGAACCAGTTCCGCTAACTATGCACCCGGCTGAAGTTTATATCAACAGTCTAGGTGAAGGTTCCCGGCGGACGATGCGGGAGGCGTTAAATGCGATCGCTCAACTGCTGACCAGTGCCAGTTGTGATGCAAGCACTTTGGATTGGGCAAAGTTGCGTTACCAGCACACTGCTGCGGTCAGATCGGTGCTGATGGAAAAATACAGCCCAGCAATGGCGAACAAAATGCTATGTGCATTACGGCGGACGCTCAAGGAAGCATGGCGCTTGGGGTTAATGTCCACGGATGAGTATGGACGAGCAGCTGATATTGAGTCGGTACGGGGCCAGAGTTTATTGAAAGGGCGTGAACTCGATCCCCAAGAAATTGCTGCGCTGTGGTCAGATTGTATTCAAGATGATTCAACATTGGGTCGGAGAGATGCGGCACTGCTGGCAGTTTTGACGGTTGGCTTGCGCCGCAGTGAGGTGACTTATCTTGATTTGAGTGATTTTAAGCCACGCACTCGGTCATTAACAATACGTGAAGCGAAGGGGCGGAAGGAACGAATTGTGTACTTACCTGAAGCTGGTGTGCAAGCAGTCCTTGATTGGCTGCTGATTCGGGGTAAAGCTCCAGGGCCGCTTTTTTATCCTTTAAATAAGGCAAATAAAATCATAGCGAGACGGATGAGTGAGCAGGGGGTGTTACGAGCATTGCAACGACGTGGGGAAAAAGCTGATGTGGATGCGTTTACACCTCATGATTTTAGAAGAACTTTTATCGGTAAATTATTGGATGCGGGTGCAGATATCGTGACGATAGCGAAACTTGCAGGTCATGCGTCGCCAAGTACTACAAGTAAATACGATAGGCGTGGGGAAGCGGCGAAGAAACGGGCGATTGATTTACTGAATGTGCCTTATAGTAGGCGAGATAAGTGAAACTTTAAGTTGAAAAAGCCAAGTATGTCAGTTTTGGTCGTTGTCACTTTCACCTTTCACCCCAGATGGGATCGTTCAGGTAAGCAAGTCCCACACTCGAATTGACTAGCACAGGCATGACTGTATAGGAGCGCTGAATTAGGAGAGGCAGAGGAAATGGAGTGGGAGTCCGGATCTGAATGCTGTCAATAAATTTACTACAGAAGTGCGGAAATTGTTTTGATTTTCTTGTAGCTATATAGTTTGTACATTAATAAATAGAATTTGTAGCATCTACCAAAAGATAGATTGTTAGCATCTCTGTAAAACTTTAATCATCTTTCATGCAAAGATGTTTTCTGTGAGTATATGAACACCACGTTAGTTTTCTCATACTTATATTTAGCAGCTTAATCAAACTTTGGAGGTAAATAAGCAATCGTACAGATAGTTCCTCTAAGGCTGAAAACCTTAACATTCCAGGCTTTGTCTTAAACCATCTGAATATGCCTTACACTAGGCGGAAAAACCGCTAGTTTTCTTAAATCAGCATTATTAAATTAGGGAGGGGTGATGGCATTGAGCCAGCTTGACCGTAACTACGGCAAATTTTAAAATAGATTTAAACTGACAATATTTATACTAATTTAAAATTAAGTACTCTATCAAAAGGGAATTCAGCAAATAAATCTTAGTAAGTATAACCCGAACTAGAACATGTTAATGTTACAATACGATTTTACAAAAAATTACACATTTGTAGAAAGTTAACTTCCCTACTTTGCGCTCAGGCTAGTCTTCATCAGCTAATTAAATCTACATCTATAGCTAGGGCAGCTAGTGAATTTATGTGTAATAAAATTCCGATGCATCCGATTCATCAGGAAAGACATAGGAAAGTCTAAGGCTTTGCTCTATTAAGAATTAAGCAATTATCCAAGGTATACACACAGATACAATGTATGGCACGTACAACACAAGCAAGCCCTTTCTTTCCAGGAAAGCCAGTACCCCCAAAACATTTTGTGGGACGGTCAATGGAAATCGCCGCTGCATTCGACCAAATAAATAATCGCAGCCACATGGCGATTTGGGGTGGCCCAGGATTGGGTAAATCCTCTTTTTTGGAGCTACTGACTTCACCACAAGTTTGGAAAGAACATGGACTAGAATCAGATTTATCCCAAGCTGTGATTGTTCTTTTGAGTTGTGAGAGTATTAATCCTTTTACTTCCTCAGGTTTTTGGCAGGAAGTTCTGAGTTGTCTCAAGGATGAATTGGAGAGCGAGCCAGCTTTGCAAACTGAAATTCAAAGTTTTCTGGACAAAGGACAAACTACAAAAGAGAGTCTGCGCCAGATATTGCGTAAGCTGGGGAAAAAACATAATAAATTTTTGGTGCTGTTAGTAGATGATTATCACATCGCTCTGATTCCAAACCAGCAATATAGCGAACCCGACATGGAAGTTTTTTTGAGCGAGTGTCGTAACTTGGCTGTTCACTCTCAGGAGAGACAATATCTTTCAATGATTGTAACTTCACTCAAGCGCCTTAGTGAACTTGGGATGAAACTCAATCCTAATGCTTCTCCTTGGTACAACCACTATCTTTTTCAGCCACTCAAACCCTTTTCTGATCAGGAAGTTGATCAGCTAATTATCAAAGTTTTAAATATAGATATTCAAGCAGCACAAACATTCAAACCAGTGATTTTAGCAATTGCTGCTGGGCATCCAGGTTTACTACAGATTGTAGGATCTCTACTATTTAGAAAGCTAAGAACCGGGGAATTGCCAAATGAAGAAGCAATTATTAAGGAAGTGGAAAGCACAACTAAGCAGATTTTTCAAAATATTTGGGATAGGTGTAGTGAGCAAGAACAAACTTTATTAATGCTCTTAGCTCTTTTTAATCTTAAAGGTCGTTTGCATAAAAAAGTAAAGTTTGACTTAAGTGGTATTGACCTTATTTTTACTCAAAAAGAGCGAGATTTTAGCAACTTAGAAGAACAGGGTATAGTTGTCAGCGTCGAAAAAGAAGGAAAAAGAGTATATTCATTGGCTTCCTCAATT
The DNA here is from genome assembly GCF_015206985.1 of Nostoc sp. LEGE 12447. Classification (NCBI taxonomy): domain Bacteria; kingdom Bacillati; phylum Cyanobacteriota; class Cyanophyceae; order Nostocales; family Nostocaceae; genus Nostoc; species Nostoc sp. LEGE 12447. The sequence goes on from NZ_JADEXT010000058.1 coordinate 19,452, forward strand.
ATGCAACAGTGGATTATTCAAGAGATTTGGAATACAGATAATGATTTACTGCATAAACGTCAACACGTTTTCATTAATTTGATGAGCCGCGAGCAAGTTGAGAAAGTTACAAATGCGATTAACTGGCTCTGGAAACATAAAGACGAAGTGCCTTCCAACGTGGAATGGATTGTGAAGGTCATAGCTGCACTTCCTTCAGGGCTAATTTTATGATTCAGCTATTTTTGAAGATAGAATTATGATTAATAATTCCAAAGTCCATAGAAATCCTTACATTATTGGTAACCCAATAAACGAAAAAGAAAAACTTTTCGGACGTGAAAGTTTGTTCAGCCTCATTAAAGACCACCTAGACCAAGATGTTAAAGTTATTCTGTTACATGGTCTAAGGCGTATCGGTAAATCTTCTGTACTGCAACAGTTTACCAACTTTATTGACCAAGATAAATTTGTCTGCGTTAACTTCGATTTACAAGATAAAGCTCGGATGCCTTTGAGTGAGCTTATTCACAGTCTGGCTACAGCAATTATAGAACAACTGGAGCTAGATATCCAGGGATTGGAATCACCGACTAGAGAAGAGTTAGAGCAAAAAATAGATATATTTGCGTACATTTTTTTACCAAAAATTTATGAAAAGTTAGGCGATAAAAAATTGGTTTTATTGCTAGATGAATTTGATGTTATAGACAGTGAAAAAGTTGACATAATTAGTAAAGGAGCAGGCTTTTTCCCTTATTTACAATCCCTGATTAGTAACCAGAAGCAATTATTCATTATTCCGGTGGTGGGAAGACATGTAGCGGAATTAGAAAATGTGCTTGCTTTATTTCAGCGTGCACCTAACCAAGAAATTGGTTTATTAGATGAGGTAAGTACTAGGCTGCTGATTACTAAACCGAATGAAGAGACACAACTTAAATATGAGCAGGAAGCGATAGAAAAAATTTACCAACTGTCCGCTGGACATCCATTATTTACCCAAGTCATTGGCTTCACAATTTTTGAGAAAGCTAGGGATAAAAATAATTGGATAGTTACTCTTGCCGATGTAGAGGGTGTTGTAGACAAGGCACTTGAGAATGCTGAAGGTGGTTTATCATGGTTTTGGGATGGGCTATCTATTCCGCAGAAAGTTATTTTTTCAGCCATAACAGAGGCACAAAAAATAGCTGGTAAATTATTTCCAGAAGACCCATTCAGCCTCATCAAAAGGTATGGAGTTATTCAAACTGAGGAACTTATACAAGCGGTTGATCAACTAGCGAAAAAGGGTTGGGTAGATAACACCAAACGTAGAGTTAAAGTCGATTTAGTCCGTTATTGGATGGAAAAATATCATCCAATACAACAAGAAATTTCTCAGCTAGAGAATCAAAAGTTAGAAGAAGTTTATCCGTTATGTAAGAGAGCAAGTCAACTGTGTAAAGAGGGCAAAAAACAGGATGCATTGCATCTCTATGAAACAATTTTGACTCTCAATCCCAATCACTTTAGGACTCTACCTCGGTTGGCTGAAATATATTTAGAAATTGATAATTTTGATAAAGCCCTGGAACTTTACGAAAGAGCCTATAATGTTGATAATCGAACCTATCAAGGAAAGCTATTATCTGTGCTGAAAAATTATGCAGATAAGTTGATAGAACAACGAGAATTAGCCAAAGCTATAGCGCAGTTACAACGAATATTGGAAATTGAGCCGAATAATCAATCAGCACAGGAAAAACTGAAAGAAATTCAAGTTGAAAATCTAGCTAATAAGCAAAATCAGGTATCAGTACAGCAACCACTGCAAACTCCAGCTAATCGTTTCGTAACCTCAGCAGGTAGTACCACGACCTCCTTGCCAATTGAGCAAAAAGGGCTCATAAAACGGGGAGCAGTAATATGTATTTTAGCTATTGCAGGTATAAGTGTTATTGCTTATCAGATTTTAGCTCCTTGCCCATCAGGGCAGAAGAAAGGACTATTTGGTTTTGCTTGCCAAGCTTCATTAACTTCCACTAATTCTAGGATCATTAGTAGTAGGGGTGAACGTACCTTATTTTCTAATATTACCGATTCTAATGCTAAACATAATATTAATCGTGAAAAAGGGATTGAAGCATTCAAAAACAACGATTACAGTTCAGCCCGTGAATTTTTTAAAAATGCTAGAAAAGCTAATTACAATGACCCGGAAGTACTGATTTATGAAAATAATGCAAAAGCTCGTGAAAAGGGTAAACCCTTAATTTTGGCAGTGGTTGTGCCTGCGGACAATGCACAATCAATTGCTCAAGAAATCTTACGAGGCGTAGCGCAAGCACAAGAGCAGTTTAATGTTGATGGTGGATTCAATAGTCGATTACTAGAGATTGTCATCGCCAACGATGCAGATGACCCAAAGCAAGCTCAAGAAGTAGCTCAGCAACTAATAAAAGACACAGATATCTTGGGAGTAATTGGACACTACTCTAGCAGGGCTACTAAGGAAGCATTAGTTGAATATACACAAGCTAAATTACCAGTTATCTCTCCTAGCAGTACTAGTACAGAATTACAAAGTGATGTTTTTTTTAGAACAATCCCCTCTGATGCAATATCTGGCAAACAACTAGCTGAATATGGTGTAAAACAACTTCGCTTAAATAAAGTTATAGTTTACTTTGATTCTGACAGTTCCTATAGCCGTAGTCTCAGGGAGAGTTTTGAAGAACAATTTAAACAATTAGGAGGTGAGATTGTTCAAAGAATTGATTTTAGCAAACCAAATCTGGATGTAAAAAAAGAACTTGAAGACAGTGTAGTTAATTATCAGGCTCAAGGAGTATTGTTATTCCCTGACTTAAAAAATACTGATGTATCGCTCGAACTTGTTAAAGTCAAGTTGAATCCCATAAAATCAGAGATACCAAACCTACAGTTTTTAGGTGGAGATACTCTGTATAGCGAAAAAGCCTTTGCATCTGAAGGATTGATTGTATCTATACCTTGGTTTAGGGAAGCACCACAATCACAAAACTTTGTAAAGAAAGCTGTGGGACTGTGGGAAAAAAAGATTAGCTGGCGCACAGCTACGAGTTTTGATGCTACTCAAACTTTTATTCAGGCTCTCAAAACTTTTTCCTCAAATCCTTCTCGCTCAGAAGTTCTGGAAAGACTCAGACAAGTAAATCTTACAGAAAGCCTTACCTCAGGGTATAAACTCCAGTTTACTCGTTACGGGGAACGCCAGACCCAACCTATACTTGTTAAAGTTGAAGGAGGTGGATTTAAGCAGGTGCTGCCATAGTTCTGTAGGAAAAACAAGTACCCTCGCAGGTCTAGATATAAATATGGTATCATATCCAACTGCTCAAAGAAATCCTTATATTATCGGCCGTCCCATCAGCGAAGCGGACAAATTTTTTGGGCGAGAAAGTTTATTTAAAGCTATAGAGGATTATTTAAGGCAGGGTAAAAGAGTTATTTTGTTGAACGGTCAACGACGTATAGGTACGTCGTCTTTGCTTCAACAGCTTCCAGAGCAAGTTGCTCTGGATAACTTTATTTTTGTAAATTTCGATTTACAAGATAAAAGTCACAGTTCACTTACTCATATTCTTAATAATCTTGCCGCTGAAATTACCGCTCAAATTGAGCTAGATGATATTGAAATACCATCAATTGAGGGTCTAGAAAATAATTCAGATATATTTGGGCGTGATTTTTTGCTAAAAGTTTATCAAAAATTAGAGAATAAGAATATTGTTTTGCTGCTAGATGAATTTGATGCTGTTGATAACAGTAATCATGACATACTAAACCTGGGATGTGGTTTCTTTCCATATTTAAATCGACTGATTAAGGAACAGGAAAGATTATTTATTATTCCTGTTGTAGGACGCTTTCAAAATGATTTAAAAAAACTACGAGAACTATTTCAAAATCCACCTTACCAAGAAGTTGATTTGTTAGATAATATAAGTGCTAAACGGCTAATCATAAAACCTGCTGCCGGAGTACTGGAGTATAATGAAGATGCTATACAAGCTATTTTAGAACTATCAGCAGGACATCCATATTTTACCCAAGTACTCTGCTTTAATATTTTTGGATATGCAAGATCAGAGGATAACTGGAAGGTGACTCGTGCCAATGTAAAGATGATTGTAGACAAGGCGATTGAAAGTGCTGAAGGTGCTTTATCATGGTTTTGGGATGGGTTAACTACTCCACAAAAAGTTATCTTTTCAGCAGTTGCAGAAGCTCAAAATAACTTTTCACCAGAAGATAAAATATTTTCAGAAGTACCACTGAGATTGGTGATGGAATATGGAGTGATCAAGACAGAGGAACTGGCAAACGCCGTTAAGGAACTCACTGAAAAGAGTTTATTAGATGAGAGTCAACTGAAAGTAAAAATTGAATTTGTCCGCCGATGGTTAGAACAACGTCACCCACTACGCAACGAAATAACTGACCTAGAAAAACTAAAAGCAGAAGAAATTGAACCCCTTTTACAAAAAGCAGGTGAATTGCTTCAACAAGGAAAAAAGCAAGATGTTCTGGGTATTTACGAAGAGATTTTAACTCTTAATCCTAATCACTTCAGTACTCTGTCCCTTTTGGCAGAAGAGTATATAAAAACTGAAAATTTCGATAAAGCTATAGAACTACATAAGAGAATCTATCAAGTTGATCCAATACGCAACAAAGAAGGTCTGTTGTCAGCGCTGGAATCCTATGGCAATACATTAATAGAAAAACAAGATTTTATTCAAGCAGCAGGGCAGTTTCAGAGAGTTTTGGAGATTGAACCACATAGGATATCAGCGCAGCAAAAAATGCGAGAAGTTGAAGCTGAAATTGCAGCAAAAACTATTGCTAATAATCAAGTAATGGCAGATAATATTGCCGATAATACTAGTCCAGAATTAGTTTATGAGGTTAACAGTGAAAATAAAATTCTCCTACAGGATTCTTCCCATCCAGTTGCTTCTGCTCTCTCTATTTCGGTCACCAATAGCAACATTAAAAATCCATCTAACCAATACAAGTCTTCCATAATTCTATTTTTCAAACTAGTAGCGGTGTTGGCAGTAGTACCTGGTATTGTAGGTATAAGTTTTTTCATTTCTAGATGGTTAACTCCTTGTCCCTCTGGTCAACAGAAAGTTAATGCTATTAGTTGTGAAGCACTGTTGAGTGATATTATTAGCAGTGGTGAACGTACTTTATTTGACACTTCCAACCGAGAACGTAACAAAGGTATTGAAGCTTTCAAAGAACGTAATTACTCTCAAGCTATTGAATTGTTTGAAAGTTCTAGAAAAGTCAATCCCAATAACCCAGAAGTATTAATTTATCAGAATAATGCAAAAGCTCGAAAACAGGGTAAGCCTTTGACTTTGGCAGTGATTGTACCTGTTGATAATGCACAATCCATTGCCCAAGAAATTTTGCGTGGCGTGGCGCAGGCACAAGATCAGTTTAACAATTCAAACGGTTTAAAGGGTAAATTGCTAGAAATTGTCATTGCAAACGATGCAAATGAACCGAAGCAAGCAACACAAGTCGCTCAGCAATTAGTTAATAACCCATCTGTCTTGGGAGTAATTGGACACGACTTTGGTGAAACTAATAGTAGCGCACTAGGGATATACGAAATGGCTGGCTTGCCTGTCATCTCTTCTACTAGTGCCAAGAAATTTTTGAATAACAATGTCTTATTTACAACAGTTCCTTCTGAGGCAGCTAATAGTAAACAACTAGCCGAATACACTATTGAAGACCTTAGTTTAAATAAAGTTGTAATTTTTTATAATTCTAACAGCTTTGATAGCAACATTCTCCGAGAAGAATTTACAAATAGTTTTAAACAACTAGGAGGTCAAGTTGTTCAGGAATTTGATTTAAAGTCACAAAATTTGAATATCAACAAAAAACTAGAAGCAAGTGTAGTCAGATATCAAGCACAGGCAGCTTTATTGTTTCCGGACTCGCTGCCTAACACTTCTGTAGTACTTCTTGAAATTGCTAAAGCCAAGACTAACTCCAAAAATCCACAAGTACAAAACCTACAGTTGTTAGCTGGAGATGCTTTGTATAACGAAAAAGTATTGAAAGAGGGAGGCAAACAGATCGAAGGCTTGATTTTAGCTATACCTTGGTTTAGAGAAGCACCACAATCACAAAATTTTGTTAAAGAAGCTAAAAATCTATGGAAGGAAAATGTGAGTTGGCGCACAGCTACTAGCTTTGATGCTACGCAAGCTTTGATTCAAGCTTTGTCCTTCGATGCATCTCGGTCAACAGTTCTGCAAAACTTGCGGAAGGTAAATCTGCCACCCAATAACACCTCAGGGTATCCACTTCATTTTACTCCTGATGGCGCTCGCCAGAGTCAACCCGTTCTGGTTAAGATTACAAAAGGTAAATTTAGAGCTATTGTCAAGGAAAGAGATTCTAGTGATTGAAGCTATAGCGGTTCCGGCTTGAGCGGTTAAGAGTTGCGCCATCGCCTAGAGGGAGATACCTTTACTTTGTCTTTTTGATTGTTGCTGTTCTTCTATTATTTGTTGCAATACGCGCTCTGCTTTTTGCCAAACCTGAATATCTTCTCTTTCTACTGACCCAATATAAATCGGTGAATACTCAAGCTTACCTGACTGGTTTCGGTTGACTGCCACTCGAAAAATCTCACCTCGTTCATCATGGGTAAATACCAATTCTCTACCCTGCTTCTCCAGAGTGGCACGTTTGAATCTAAGATTATTCTCACCACTTTCTCTTAATTGCCAATTGATGAGTTCAACAGCAATAGGCACAGCCATAGCTAAGAATTCCTCTTCTTTACGCTGCTTTTCAGAGAGTGGTTCTGACTTTTGAGTTGCCAGTTGATTGCTAGCGATTAGTACCAATTCTCTGGCTTCATCAGTAGTCCATCCGGCTGGACTGGCAAAGATAATTTCTCCAACTTCCTCGGCTGGTTTATTATCTTTGAGCGCCCGTATAGCAATTTCTTTATCTCGGTCAGTCACTAATAAGTTTTGCAAGTCAGCGCTGTAATATTTATATAACTCGGCTGAAAGATTATCTTTTAGCTTTGGTTCATCTGTAGTTATAGTTGGAGTTTGATTAAGAGCAACTGCATCCACTGGTTTTTGTGATCTATGGAGTTGCTCTAAATAAACAATCGCTGCTTCCAGGTTGTCGAATATGGTTCTTCCGGCTTCTAGCTGGTGCTGATTTTGAGAAAGTTGTTGCGTTAATTCTAATACTGCTTCAGTTAAGGCTGACTCGACAGTTGATTGCTCAATATAATCAGAAATTGATGAAATAGCTCTTTTCTCTAGATAGGATTGTAACTCAGTCGCAAGCTCTGCATCCAGGTCATTAAATGTAGCTTTAGCTGTAACAAGTCCCTCTTTATATTGAGAAAGTTTTTGCGTTAATTCTAATACTGTTTCAGTTAAGGCTGACTCGACAGTTGATTGCTCAATATAATCAAAGATTGATAAAATAGCTCTCTTCTCTGCATGAGATTGTAACTCAGCTGTCAATGCTGTTTCAAAGTCATTGAATGTAGTTTTCGCTTCAAGTAGCTGCTGATGATATTGAGAAACTTGCTGTGTTAATCCTAATACTGTTTCAGTTAAAGCTGATTCGATAGCTGATTGCTCAATATAATCAAAGATTGATAAAATGGTTTTCTGATCTGCATGGGATTGCAACTCAGCCGTCAATGCTTCATCAAAGTCATTGAATGTAGTTTTATCTTGAACTAGTTGCTGCCGATATTGGGATAGTTGCTCTGTTAATCTTAATACTGTTTCAGTTAAAGCTGACTCGATAGCTGATTGCTCAATATAATCAGAGATTGACAAAATTGCTTTCTTCTCTGCGTGGGATTGCAACTCAGTCGTCAACGCTGTTTCAAAGTCATTGAATGCAGTTTTAGCTCGAAAGAGTTGTTGCCGATAAATAGATAGTTGTTCTGTTAATTGTGGCAACGTTTCAGCCAAAGCATCATCAACTACTGACTGTTTAATAAAGTCAGAGATTGCATCCACTGCTCTTTGTGATGATAGTCGTTGATCTTCATTAACAATCGCGGCTCCCAGGTCGTCGAATGCAGTTTTTCCTGCTTCAAGCTGCTGCCGATATTGAGATAGTTGCTCTGTTAGTTGTGGCAACGTTTCAGCCAAAGCATCATCAACTACTGACTGTTCAATAAAGTCAGAGATTGCATCCACAGCTTTTTGTGATGATAGTCGTTGCTCTTCATCAACAATCGCGGCTCCCAGGTCGTCGAATGCGGTTTTTCCTGCTTCAAGCTGCTGCTGATATGCGAACAATTGTTCTGTTAATTGTGGTAACGTTTCAGCCAAGGCATCATCAACTACTGACTGTTCAATAAAGTCAACGATTGTATTTATGAATCTTTGGCTCTCCACTGCTTGCTCTTTAGGATTCTTCAACAGATGCTCAATATGCTCGTCATCCCGTTGGGGCTGGTAGTCAATCCCCTTATGTTTTTGTAAACCTGGGAATGTATAGGCAGGCCCCAAAGATGTGCCGCTGAATTTCTGGTCATTCCACGAGTACGAAATGCCCTTACTTTTACCGTTACGTGTTAAACCGTGGCGAACTTCTACACCTTGTAATTGCAACCGCTCAACCAGTTGGGGCATAGTTAGTTTGTCTATTGTGGCACGGTCGATTAATTCCTGGAGTTGTTGCTTAATGGGGCGCTCTTGTGGTGTAATGCGCTCACCATTGATATATTCTTCGTGTTCTCTTTCTAGACGTTTTTGTTGTCCAATACTAGGATTACGCGATAATTTTTCATGGCTACTCTGGGTTTGTTGCAAACTATAATCAAGTTCTAGCTGCCGGATGATAGTTTCGCTGCGCTTGTAATCCCAGCTATCATGTACAATCTTCCCGTTATCTAAACGAATGCGACTAGCGCAAATGTGGATGTGGTCGTGTTCGGTATTGCTGTGTCTGTAGACTACGTACTGGTTGCTGTCAAATCCCATCTCTTCGAGATAGCGGTTAGCAAGTTCGTTCCAGGTTGGTTCGTCTAGTCGCTCGTTGTCTGGTAGTGATAATGATGCATGGTACACTACTCGGTCAGCTTCTGGGTTTAGTTGTCGGGAAATTTTGAATTCTCTGGCCAGGGCACGGGCGTTATTGCCACCCATGTTACCACCAATGAGTTTGGCATCTTTCTGAGACTCCAAATAATTCAGCAGTCCGCGAAACCCTCGCCCTTTAGTCTGGTTGCCAATCATCTGTTTCCTCGTCCGATTCTTCGATGAAGGTATTGGCTATTTCCCGTTGGCAGTGTCGTAGCAGTTCCAAGAGTTCTTGTAGAAGTTATGGTGATGCTGGCGGTGGCAACTGCATTTTAATGGCGGTATTGGTGGCTTTAGCCAGTTGGTTGATATTGTTGCCGATGCGCGACAGTTCCAGGTATGTGTCTAGTGTAACTCTGCCCAGTCGCGGCGGTGGTGGTGGAATTGGTCGCAGCAACATACAGCGTCTTGTCAATTCTCCCAAGCTCAAGCCCGTATCTTCTGCTTTAGAGCGAATCATTTCATATTCAATCGGGCTGAATCGCGCTTGCAACATTTTGGTGCGGACGAGTGATTGAGAAGAAGCTTTGGGCATAAGTCAAACCAAACAAGATGCAGTTTTTGAGGGGGTTTCCAAAGCGGGGACACTTCCCCCTTTGGCAAGCCTGCCGAGTCGAGCGTAGCGAGGACAGCACGCAGTGCTAGGCATGGCTTGCTTCTAACCAGTCTTTCGGGGAGGCAGAAGAACTAGGGGAACAACCCACTAGGGGACAAAGTGCGTAATCTGCGGCTACCACCACTATGATATTACTAACGAGTTGATACAAATTACAGTGTGGCTAATTCTTACTAAGAACTGTGTGATTGATTTTTGATTAACTGTTCGTGAGTTATCTTACACGCTATGAGTAATCACTGTTCAATCAGTTACGTTAATATCTGTTGCTGTTTCTTAACTATTTGTTGCATTGATAATTACCTGTCTTTAGATAAATGCTCTCTGTTAAAGTAAAGTTTTAAACATAAACATTAGTTTGATTTTTAATCTTGTGGCTAAAGACAATATTCCTAAGTCAAAGATTCCAGAGGCTCTTGATGCTCTACGCGCTTTGGGTGCTAAGGAATTAGATGATATTCCGGCACGAGCGGCTATTAAAAAGATGCGCCGTCAAATTGAGCGGGTGCTTCGTCTCGGCTATAGCTACGAGGAAGTGTCTGAAACTTTAGCCCCTTTGGATATCAACATCAGCCCTGAACGTATCCGTTATCTACTTAACGATATTCGTCGGTCTACACGCAAAAAGTCAGTCGTTCCTCCTAGTCAAGAAAATACCAATCCACCAGTTATTGATGAGCCAGTAGTTCACGAGAATCCTGAGATTACAGAAAGCAATACTCAATCTGCCAACAAACCTCAGTCTCAATCAAAACCAGAATCACAACCAGAATCAAAACCAGCTTCATCAAAATCAACAACTACTAAAACTCCTAAAACGGCTAAAAAGACCTCTGATGATAAAGCTCCAGAGAAAAAAAATTCCTCTCGCCTTGCTTTTGTGCCTGAAATAATAAACGATGAGGATTTGTAGATGGTAGTCAAACCTAAACAATCGGCTGACCAAGTTCAGGAACAAAAAGCAACTGAACAGCCAAAAAATCTTAGGCGCTTGGTGTTGGTGACTGGGGATAAGGGCGGTACTGGTAAAAGTGTGGTGGCTAGAATCCTACTCGACATTTACCGCCACAGAAATATTAACTGCATCGCTTATGAGTGTGACCAGTCTAATCCTCAGCTTTATCGTCATTACAACAAAGTCGCTCCTGGGGTACAAACGCTCAAACTAAATCAGCGTGGTGGTGCTGATGCTTTGCAGGATGATTTGAAACGTTTATCGCCTCAAATTTCTTTGGTGGATCTGCCTGCTGGGGCTGCGGAATATTTTGAATCGGTGGCGAAGGATATTTTTCTTTTTCAAAATGCCCAGCGTTTGGGTTATCGCATCACGATGGTGTCGGTGCTGGGTCGAGTTAAAGATAGTCTGTTGCAACTAAAACGGCTGGTAGATTTCTGCGGCGACAAAGTTGATTATGTGGTGGTGAAAAATCTCTACTGGGGTGATGAACACAAGTTCACTCGCTACAACAATTCTAAGATGAAACAGGCTGTGGAAGCGTTGGGGGCGATTGAACTGTTATTGCCTGAGTTATATGACGATATTTTTGACCTCGTTGACTCTAAGGATCTGACGTTCAGAGAAGCGCTAGAGCATGACGATTTTAGTTTGAGTAATCAATCGAGAGTTTTTGGCTGGATTGATGCGGTTGAGACTGAGTTTTCTAAGGCGGCTGTACAGTTGGGGTTAGAGTAATGGCTGTAAGTAATGGTAATGGCAATGGTGCGGTATCTCATTTAGATAGGTTGCTGTCAGAAAAGCCACCGGAATTTCAAGCGAAAGTGTTGCGGTTTGCGCTTGATTCTGGGATGAAACAAGATGACCCAGCATTTCGGTTAGTGCAGTACATCGGTTATTTGGCACAACTGACAGAAACTGCACCAAACGATTGGAAATTATTATTTGAAAATTTACAAGATGAGCTAAACCAATGGAGTCAACTGACGGCGGAGCAATTGAAGACCCAAGCCGACCATACGGAGAATATCAAAAACCTAGCGACCAGTTGCAATCAGCTAGGGACAGCCTTGAGCGCATTAAATCTAACGTCTCAGCAACAACTCAAGCAATTAACGAGCTTAACCAAACTCTCCGAGAATTTGAACAATATCTCCCCAAGGCAACCAGAGACATTGAGCCAACCGTTGCAAGAACAATTGAACGAGATTCAGGAGAAGATTTCTCTATTGAACCAAAAAGACGCGGAATCGGTCGTTAAAGGTTGGGGTAGAGCTATTATGATCTGGCTTTTCTCTCCGATCTCGTTTTTTATTCTGTTTTGGTTTTATTCGCACCTGACCCCAATCCCTACTCCGATTGAAACTACCGAGTCTCTACAGAAAATTTTACAGAATACTGATTGGAGTAATGCCAAGCTTCAACGGGTTGAGAAAAAGTTGGGGACTGATCCTAATCAAAGACGACAGCGGTGAAAATTTGCTGTTTAAAATGGCAGTACCTTGTCCCTGTGATTCTCCATTTCACCCCTTTCACGTATAAATCGATTTCGTATTGCTCTGGCAGGTCTGCCGGAAAATACCTCAGTAATAACCGTGTCTTCGTCCTTACAGTTGAGTACCGCCTGCCTATATGGATGCCTAAGCCAGGAGAACAGCAGTTTTTAGGGTTTATCAGGGCAAACTACTTTTTCAATGAGGGCCCGACGCTCACTACTGCGCGGTGGCAGTAGGTCTAGGCGGCGACGCAAATCTACTATTGTTTCTGGCGGTATCCGTCTACTTGGCACAATCCACCTCTACCAACTGATACAGCTTCGCCCAATAAAATTAGAGTTCTAAGTTTCTCTTATCATCGATTAACCATTTACCATTTGAATCAAGGATGAGTGTAATTCTAGATGAGTCATCTAATTGCCTACCATCTTTCAGTAAATACTTTAATTTCACATCTACAACAGCGTTGCTCTTGCTATTTTCAATTAAATTAATAGAATCAATTTTTGCAGAAGCAACTTTTTCCCACCATTCCTCATAGCTTTTGTAATTATTATCTGATTTTAGTCTGTGAAACCTAGAACTTAGAATAGCCCAAGAACTTTCATACTGCCGCTGATTGATAAGTTGGTAGTACTCTACAATAGCGTTATCTGGTGTATTTATACCATCCTTGGTAGCTTTATTCTCCTTCGATTCGGGAGAGGAGGTATCTTGCTCTTGGGTTGTATTTTCTTTAGACGCAGTAGTGGTAACTGCCCTTTGAGGTTTTTGAGGAGGAAGCTCCGCAATATTCGTAATTACTTGCCGTCCTTCATTAAGAGCTGTCTGAACCTCCTGATTCAGGATTTTATATTGTGATATCACTGAATCTATCGTTTCAATATATTTTTGTGCTTCCCCAAGCCCTATATATACCTGAAAAACATTGAGTATATTGTCATATTCTTTGATTGATTTTTTAAGTTTCAATGAAAAGTTTTCAGAAACTTTTAGTTTCTCTAAAAAAGTTTCTTTCTTAACGCTAATGTCATGTAATTGCTTTCCTCTAAGCAAAGAATTTGAGTTTTGATTAGCTCTAGTTTCAAGCATTGAAAATAATTCTTTTGCGGCTCCATTCGTTTCATCAATTGAATCGTCGAACTCTTTTTGTTTTTTTGATAATTCTAAATGCCGCTCTTCCATTTTCTGAATAGTATAGTTGGAAAACTTTTGGTTAGCCCTGAAATCTTCACTGCGTATATTTTTTCCTATGTCTTCATAAGAAATATTTAATAAATTAGAACTTACGTATAATATTTTCTCCGTCACCTCAATTAATGTTGCAACTTTTTCAGCTGCATTAACTATATTTAGTACAGTAATTACCGGAGTAGTAGCACAACTTACTATTAGAACAAATGAAAAAGATAAACAAAACAATGAAGCTATTGTTTTTTGACGTTTTGCATTTAAGTTAAACATACCGCAAGTCTTAATATTTTTATTTCAAGAAAAATATCCTGATTAGAACTAGGCATAACCAAGGGACTCTGGTATTATAAATCACTATTGGCATATAATAGATTTGAAACCTTTGAAAACAAACTATTCTCGACAGTTATTTATCCCCAATAGTCAGTTTGTGCTGACTGCAATGGCGTTCCTGAAAGCGTAGCTCCCTGCACCATGTTTTTAAATTTTGTCAAGTGTGCATCAAATAGTAGTTGGATTGTGCCTGTAGCCCCATCACCGTTTTTAGCAAGGATAATCTCTGCAACTCCTCTATCTTGCGTATTGGGGTCGTAATATTCGTCACGATACAACATGATTACTTTGTCCGCGTCCTGCTCAATCCCGCCACTGTCACGTAAATCCGAGAGCATGGGGCGTTTGTTATTACGGCTTTCTACTGCTCTTGATAGTTGCGATAGACACATAACAGGGGTCTGTAACTTCATTGCTAAACGCTTGAGTCCGCGTGTCAGCTTTTCTATTTCATAGTTTCTGTTGCCCCCGCCGTTACCATCCATCAGTTGCAGATAATCCACGACGATTAACCCCAAATCACGGCGCTCTTGTGCCATGATTTTACGGCACTCAGATTCTATATAGCTCAGTGATGGGTCTGGACGGTCATCTAAATAAACAGGTAGCTCTGATAGTGTACCGATGCCCCGTGATAGTGGTTCCCATTGTTTGTTAGAGATGCGCCCAGTTTTCAAGTAGCCGCTTTCTATGCCAGCCTCACCTGAAAGCGCACGCATGGCAATCTGTAGCTTTGACATTTCCAGACTGAACACGACAACTGGAAACTGATAAGCTTGGGCGAGATAAAAAGCTATCTGAGCCGCAAACGCTGATTTCCCCATCGCCGGACGACCTGCAACGATGACTAAATAGATGCCTAGTTCAGCAGTGCCATCAAACCACAACAGCATGAATTAAAACATTGGGGGTTTCAGACTTGATGACCATTCAACTGTATGGCTTGTCCAGTAAATCTGTATATCTATATTAATTACCGTTAGTGGACGGAACCCAAAACAGGCATTTTGGACGAATGTAGTCCGAACTATCACATTATTAAGCTTGCCAGCACTGGAAAATGGTACGAAAGTCGCAATTATTCCATGAGGCAACCCCTGCTGTAGGTAAAGGCTACAACTGGCACAGTATTTTGATAGATTTACAGTTAAGGATTCCGGTTAAGCTAGGGCTTTCTCTTTAGCCAGCCAGTTTTGAAAGATTTGCTCACGTCCATCGTCACCGTCAACCACACGATAAACTCGCTGGCGATCGCCCGTGCCATCTCGACAGATGTATTTGAGTTTCAGCCCTATCTTCTTCAGCAATCGCCTTAAGATAACGATGGGGCTGTCATTGTCATTGAGGGT
>NZ_JADEXT010000059.1:0-33742 GCF_015206985.1 Nostoc sp. LEGE 12447
CTCGCAACGTCTGGGAAAATTGAGTCGCCGCATCGTTAACAGCTTGCTCAATGGAATCGATAATAATATCTCGTTCCCTCACCTCTAAAGCCGCTTCTTCTTCTAAAATTTCAAATATGACCTGACGCAGAATGTGGTACTCAAAAATCAGTTGAGTCATTGAGTAGTCTGCAAAACCCGCTCGCTCATGTCCATGCTGTTTACCAATCCGAGTGCTTTCTAGTTTATCGGTTTTTATTCTGGCTGGTGTCCTTTCAATCTTCGTTGACAGTTCATCCACCAATTGCCCTAGATACTCAGGTAGCGAATCTTGTAGCATCAGAGAGTCCTGATGTATTGATGCACTAACTTCATCGCGCGCCCGCTCTTCCCACCTCTGCATAATTCTTTCAGCATTTTGCTTAAGACGCTTAGACGTTTGGTTAGACATAGATTATAAAAACACCAAAATTAGCAAATAGTTAGCTTGAAACCGCTTGATATTGTACGCAATATTTCAATTGAATTTCATCAAGACTTAATAGATGGGGAAGAGTAAGATTTACTGAGATATTTCAGTACCGAATCCCAGACTTAGAGCATACCCGAAAGACAAAAGCACGCTCATTCAATTGGCGTTCGCGGAGCGTCTCGTAGAGAAGCCTACCGTAGGTAATCGCCCAGAGATATAGTTGCAAAATTCTTCTCCCACCAGTCCAGCATTGCTTGTTACCTTTAGCACCCGATTTCAATTACTATACCGTATATGCTGTGCTGTTTGTTAAATCCTTTATCTGTCTGCCTTTCAAGACTTAACGGGAAAAGTCAGGTACAGGTAGACCTGCAACTGATGTGATTCGGGAGTTGATTCGCTCTCTAACAATAACCGTTTTGGAATTTGATGTCTGCTTTGTTTTCTATGTATTAGAAGATACAATTTTTACTTCTAGCGTGAAAATGCTACCTGTTCCTACCTGACTTTCAACTTTCAGATTCGCTTGATGTTTTTGGGCGATCGCCACAGCTATAGCCAGCCCTAACCCCGTTCCTCCGGTTTTACGAGAGCGTAGGCGCAGCCCGCCATAGGCATCGCCATCAACACGGTAAAAGCGCTCAAAAATTCGCTCTTGATCAGCAAGCCCAATCCCAATACCTGTATCTTTCACCGCAATGACAGCAGTGTAATCAGTCAAGACTAAGCTAACAGTTACATATCCTCCTCTGGGTGTGTGCTGGATGGCATTGGCAATCAAGTTTGACACTAAACGGTAAAGTTGCGATTCGTTACCTAGAGTGTAAACTTCGCAAGTGGGAATTTGGCAGGTTAAGTTAATATCAGCAGCAGTGGCCATCTCTAAAAATTCTTCAGTCAAATCGCTCACCAAATCATTTAAGCAACAGGGCTGAAAAGGTTTTGAGGATGAATTTTGCTCCAGACTGGTCAACAAGAGTAAGTCAGCGATCAAATGGCTCAACCTTCGCCCCTGTCGCTCAATAGTATGAAGCATTATTTGCATATCTTGTTGATTTGATTGCGGTATGCGGAGGATAGCTTCCACAGTCGCCAACAGACTAGCCAGGGGCGATCGCAATTCATGGGCAGCATTTGCAGTAAACTGTTGCTGTTGCTGATAGGACTGGTAAATGGGCTGCATCGCTAATCCTGAAAGCCACCAACTGGAAATAGTGACCAAGCTAAGAGTAATCGGAAGCCCAATCACCATAATCCATTGAATTCGCCTGATTTCGGCATCAAAATGTTCTAAGGTGCGCCCAATTTGTAAATAGCCCCAGGATGAATGGGTGCTGGGTTCATTAGCCAAATGATGGGCATTGGCACTGTGCAAAATCGTGGTGAATTGGTGATAGCGAATGCCCTTAGCCGTGCGAAAGGTTTGCCATGAAGTGCGGTTGAAAGTTGGCGGCAGAGATAGCGGTTGGTTGGGTGAAAAAGCCAGGAGTTTCCCTTGATGATTAAACAGCCGAATATAATATGTGGTGCGATCGCTGATGCCGATGGTGTGCCGTTGAATCAGCGTTGGGGTAGCCTTGCAAGGTTGTCCACTTAAACAAAGATCGGGAAAAATTTGTTGCAGTACAGCAGTTGGTTCTTCGGAAGGCGGTAACAGTGGTTCAACGCTATCGTGTAAAGTTCCAGCAATTGATTCAATTTCGCGCTCCATTGCTGCCCAGTTTGTCTGTACCATTGCTCGATATATCCCCAAGCCAGAAACACTCAAAATCACGCCCATAACTCCGGCATACCAGAGGGCTAACCGCAGACGACTGCGCCGAAAAAGTGAGTAGCTATTCATGGTTGAGAATGAAGTTGGGAGTTAAAGCGATAGCCAGCACCTGGAACAGTTTCAATCGGGCAGGGACAGCCATGATTTGCTAACTTGCGACGTAGTAAGCGCATTTGCGCTGCAACTACATTACTAATCGGTTCTTCATCCATGTCCCAAAGTTGTTGACGCAATTTACTACCGGGAATGATGCGATTGGGGTTCTGCATCAAATACATGAGTAGCTGAAATTCTTTGGTGGTTAAGGGAATGACTAGGGGTGTAGATCCATCTGAATTTACTCGTAGGACATTGTTTGCTGTATCCAGAGTAAAACCTGCAACAGTCAGGGTGGATGGTTGTAGTTGAGGCGATCGCCTCTGAAGGGCACGCAACCGCGCCAACAATTCTTCCATTACAAACGGTTTGACTAAATAATCATCAGCTCCCGCATCCAACCCCGCCACGCGATTTTCCGGCTGACCCAAAGCAGTAAGCATCAGCACTGGTAAGGGATTTTGGTGTAGTCTGAGCTTCTGACATAACTGTAATCCCGACATTTCCGGCAGCAGCCAATCAACAATAGCAACTGTGTAGTCTGTCCACTTGCTTTCAAGACAGAGCCATGCTTCAGTGCCATCTGTCACCCAATCCACTACATATCTTTCGCTAATTAAGACTTGCTTGATTGCCAGTCCCAAATCCGCTTCATCTTCCACCAGTAAAATTCGCATTGCTCCAAGAAATCAACCATAAAGCTCTGATTTTACAAAAACATCTGCCATTTCATCTGGATTTCATCTGCCCTTTGGCAAACTATGGATAACTTTTGTTTAATTCAGTATCCATTGTGAGGAGTGATTATGAAACCTTTTATGCTAATGAGTTCCATTTTGGCAGCCGGTTTAATTATCAGTGCGCCCACAGTTGTATTTGCTCACGTTGGACATGGTGATGAATTTCAAGCAACGGGCGGCATTAATCGCGTAAAAGTCAATGCTCAAACCGATCAACTGTTAGGTATTATTGTCACCCCAATCGCCTCCTCTGCCAAATCTGGATCTACTGTGATGATTCCGGTGACGGCATTGGTTGATGCCAACCGTAAACAGATAGTCTTTGTGCAGTATAAGAATTTTTATGAGCCAGTGGAAATTACAACTGGCGCGACCAAGGGCGAACTAATCACTGTTACCAAAGGATTGTCAGTTGGGGAAAAGCTCGTTACCCAAGGTAGTTTGTCACTCTATGCTGAATCGCGTAAAACTCAAACCGCCAATACAGCAACCAGTCCAGCCGCGATCGCCACTCCTAAAAAAACTGATGCAGCCCATGCTCAGGCAGATGCTAAAGGAATACCTCATAGTCATGATACTAGCGGTAATCTCGTCTCACAGGCTGGTGAAACAACTCAGCAATCGAGCGGATTCCCGATGGGTATTGTAGCCGCAGTCGGTGGCGGAGTCGTGCTTGTGGGCGGAGCGATCGCCCTTATCGCAGGCAATCGCAAGAACAAGGGAGGCGTTTAATTGAGATGTTGAACTCCATTCTGAATCAGATTCTCAAAACCTCAATTGTCCAGCGTTGGTTTATAGTTATCTGTGCGATTTTAGTGACGCTGTGGGGAGTGTTCACTGCCACACAGATGCCACTGGACGTGTTTCCTGAATTTGCGCCCCCCCAGGTGGATATTCACACCGAAGCGACTGGACTAGCTCCAGAGGAAGTAGAATCACAAATTACCGTGCCGATTGAAAGCGCGGTGAATGGTTTGCCAGGGGTGACTACGGTGCGTTCTTCCTCTAAAGTCGGACTGTCTATGGTGCAGGTGGTCTTTGACCAGGATGCCGACATTTATAAAGCGCGGCAATCAGTGACAGAACGACTCCAGCAGGTGACAAATCAGTTACCTGAAGGGGTGCATCCGCCGGAAATTTCACCGTTAGCATCGCCCTTGGGTACGATTTTACAGTATGCCTTTACTGTGAATGGGCAGGGGAAAACCTCGTTGATGGATTTGCGCCATCTGGTAGATAGCACCCTAAGTAACCAAATTTTGTCTGTGCCGGGAGTCACCCAAGTCACCGTTTACGGTGGGGATGAACGGCAGGAACAAGTGTTAATTGATCCAGCAAAATTGCGATCGCTCAATGTTTCGCTGACCGAAGTTACCAATGCTGCCAAAGGCGCAAATTCTAACGCCCCTGGTGGATTTCTTATTGGTGGTGGTCAAGAACTGTTGGTACGCGGTATTGGGCAGGTAAAATCAATTGCAGACTTGCAGCAATCTGTGGTAAAGGTGCAAGATGGGAAACCGATTTTGCTCAAAGATGTGGCGGAAGTAAAAACGAGTGCGGCACTGAAGCGGGGGGATGCTAGTTTTAATGGGCAATCGGCTGTGGTAATGATGATTAACAAACAGCCTGATGTCGATACTCCCACGGTGACAAAAGCGGTAGAAGCGGTGCTGCAATCTTTGCAACCGACCTTTCCCCCTGATGTGCAAGTGAAACAAACGTTCCGGCAGTCCAACTTTATTGATACTGCCATTCGTAATGTTAGCAGTTCCTTAATCGAAGGCATCGTTATCGTGTCGGTAATTATGCTGCTGTTTCTGATGAATTGGCGCACTGCTCTAATTACTTTGAGTGCAATTCCATTGTCGTTGTTGATTGGGGTAATGTTGATGCAAGCCTTTGGCTTGGGAATCAATACCATGACTTTAGGTGGATTGGTAGTTGCCCTGGGCGGCTTCGTCGATGACTCGATCGTTTACATGGAAAACTGCTATCGCAAACTCAGAGAAAATCAGGCGCAAGGTCATTCCATCCCTGCTTTTAAGGTAGTGTTTGACGCATTTGTAGAAGTGCGATTAGCAGTTGTCTTTTCCACGGTGATCATCATTGTGGTATTTGCACCAATTTTTAGTTTGACAGGTGTAGAAGGCAACATCTTTGCACCAATGGGTTGGGCATATCTGCTTTCCATCGCGGCTTCTCTATTTGTGGCCATGACTCTCACCCCTGCGCTGTGTGCCATTTTACTGGCGAATCAAACCTTGCCTCAAGAAAATACGTTTGTTTCTCGCTTGGCACAACGTCTTTATCGTCCACTGCTCAACATCTCACTACAATCGCCACAAATCATTCTGGGTGTAGCACTTGCAGCGTTGGTTGCCGCAAGTGCTACTGTTCCCGCTTTAGGAAGGGTGTTTCTGCCCGAATTTCAAGAAAAATCGATGGTCAACTCAATGGTCTTATTTCCCGGTGTATCGCTGGATATGACCAATCGCGCAGGAATGGTACTGTACACCTCACTCAAAGATAATCCTCTGTATGATTGGGTACAAGTACGATCTGGGCGCGCTCCTGGTGATGCTGATGGGGCAGGAGTGAGCATGGCTCATGTGGATGTAGAACTGAGTGACCGGGCGATGGAAGACCGGGAAGCCAGCATTAAACAACTGCGCGAAGCGTTCAACAAATTGCCCGGTGTGGCATCAAATATTGGCGGATTTATCTCCCACCGCATGGATGAAGTGTTGTCTGGGGTCAGAAGTGCGATCGCCGTGAAAATCTTTGGCCCAGATTTAATTGAACTGCGAAAGATTGGCGAACAAGTGCGAGATGTGATTCAGCCCATTGCTGGAGTTGTAGACTTGCAATTAGAACCTCAACTACCCATTCGTCAGGTACAAATTCATTACGATCGGGCGGCGGCTGCAACCTATGGATTGAGTATGGAGCAGTTGTCAAACGTGGTGGAAACTGCCCTGAATGGTCGTGTGGTATCGCAAGTGGCAGAAAATCAGCAGCTAATTGATATTTCTATCTCCTTGACGGAGAAAGCCCGCAATAGTTTAGATGCTATTCGCGCTATTCCTCTGATTACCCCGACCGGAAAAACCGTCCAGTTGGGGGCTGTAGCCAAGGTAGACTACGGTATGGGAGCTAATGTAGTGAATCGGGAAGATGTATCGCGCTTGATCGTTGTTTCGGCAAACGTTGCCGATCGCGATTTGGGCAGTGTCGTTGGCGATATTCAGTCCCAAATTCAACAAAAAATCAAACTACCCAATGGCTATTTCATCCAATACGGCGGACAGTTTGAATCGGAGCAGCGTGCTACCAATAACATACTAGTGTTTAGCATCTTGGCAGCGATAATCATTGCCGTATTGATGTTCTTCTCGGTTAAATCGCTCCCCGCTACAATCGCCATCATGCTCAATCTGCCCTTGGCGTTGGTAGGTGGTATTGTTTCAATCCTCTTAAGTGGTGGTGTCATCTCAGTTGCTTCTCTGGTTGGTTTCATTACCTTATTTGGCGTTGCTGTTCGCAATGGCTTGTTGCTGGTAGACAACTACAACAACAAGTTTGCCCAGGGTATGCTCCTTAAAGATGTGATTGTTAAAGGTTCCCTGGAAAGAATTGATGCCATTTTGATGACCGCACTTACCTCAGCTTTGGGAACACTCCCGCTAGTGCTGGCGAGTGGCTCTGGCAATGAAATTCTGCAACCGTTGGCGATCGTGATTTTGGGCGGTTTATTTACTTCTACAGCTTTGACTTTATTAGTCATTCCGGCTCTCTACGCCAAATTTGGCAAACAGTTGATGCCTCAACAAAAACCTGTTTTAACTAACCAAACCTGGTCAAACTAATAACGATGTGATTGATACTATAATAAAGCACCCGAAGTTGCTCAAAGTCTGCAACCGGGTTTGACTCGTGCAGAAATTGATGGGTTGACCGCAAAGTTTTCGTGGGTATTGCCAGAAGAAGTTTATAAACACAAATTAGTAGCATCAGTGCATGAGCGTGAGCCGTACGCCCCTGGTAAAGCCTCGCTAGCTCTAAGTTCTCTAAACGTTATAAACAAACTCTGGTAAAATGCCCATTACTATTTTTATTTACTGAGATATCAACTATATTTATTAGAAATTACTCAGTAATAATTTAAAGGTGTGAGCAGTCACAAACTTTTTTAAATAAATGAACAAATTTCTCCTCACTTTATTTTCTAGCCCTGCACTGTTTGCATCTGTGATCTCTATGGTCATGATGACTCAACCATCTCAAGCAAATCAGACAGTGGATGCAGCAGGCAACCGTCTTTCTTGCATACAATCCCCCCACTCAGCAACGAAGAAAATGGTCTGCATAAGGGTTAGCAATACTATTGCTTCTGCATCTACATCAAGAGTGAAACCAGCCCAAGCTCAACCAAATGAAGATAGAGCTATAGAGTTTACCGCTCCCGAAGCCCAACTAGAGCAGGGTAGGACTGTAGAGTTAGCCTATGCCTCTATCCAAGAGCTTCCTGAGTTAGAATTCACTGATGAAGAGAGTGAAACTTCCATAGCTTTATTTGGCTGCGATTGCCCGCCCTGCTTAAATGCTCTGCGTCAGATGCGGGGTTTGCCTGGTTTGGCAGGCTAGATTAAATTCAATACTCCAATTCCAAAGAATAGATGTGACTGCAACAGCGGTAAGCGCTAGCCATGCCGTTAGGCTTATCGCTGTTGCAATTTGTGTTAATGTAGCTGTTTTAATTTTGAGTAGCTTCAACAAACCAATAACAATTAGCCCATTTAGTACTGACCAGAGGAAGATATAAGGGGTGAGGTAGAAAATGGGGATTGCTAAAAACATAATTATGAATAGTTAAATCCTCAAGTCACCTCACCTGGACAAAGCCCAGGTGAGTTACAGGTCAAAAAGTTTAACGATTTAGCTCAACACGGCGAAACTCAGATGGCGGGTTAGGCACTTTTTCATGAGCGCAGGGAAGAGGAGACTGAGCTAACACTACAATCATTCTTTCCGTACCAGTATTGATAATTTCGTGTCCTACATCTTTGGGAATGTGAACACTGTCTCCTGGTTGAACAGCTGCAATTTCATCCCCAACAATCACATCTCCGGTTCCTTGCACAAAGTAACAAATCTCGTCACTTCCTGAATGCTTGTGCAAGGGGTTGGATTGTCCCGGCTCAATGCAGTAAATATTAAAGTGCATGGAGTCGGTCAAGAAAATCCGTCGCCGTACAAAAAAGCGAGGATTAAACTGAGCTATGTCTTCCAGGCTTTTCAAGTCGCCATTGCTGAACTTCTTCGGGTCTTTGAGCAGACTGGTATCAGCTTGTAAGGGAATCAAACCAGTTTCATTGGTAATTTCAGTTTGCATTGCTAATTTCTCCTTAAATTTTGATGGAAAACAAGTTTTTCAGCGATACCTACGGCGGTCACTGAGCTTTGTCGTAAAGCCTGCGGCATAGCTAGCTACGCTTAGGGCGCAGCCTCTCGTAGAGAAGTGCGGGCTATGCCTACGCCTATCACCCTACTCCAACTGATTTTGGTAATATGCTTGCAGACTCGCGTGCTTGCAAATAGGCATAGAGAGCATCGTAGATAAAAAACGCTTTTTGGAGAGTTTCATGATCGTTAGTGGTAACGAGAGGAAAGCCGTGGCTAATTGCTTTAAGACCACTTGCTTCCGGTCTTTGGTCAATAGCTCCGGGGATATCGGCAGCGTGAACGATTTGTGCGAGTTCAGCTAATACGGAATCTGTTAATTCATAATCTTGAATAATCTGCTCAAAGGAAGTAATACCTTTGTCATGAGCATACTTGGCTCCTGGTGCATCAAAACCAATGGCATGATGGGACTGTTGGACTTCAGCAACTTGATCCGGCTCAACAAACAGAAACTCCGCTTCCCGATCTACAAATCGCTGAATTAACCAAGGCGTTGCTACTCGATTGACTCGAATTTGTCTGCGCGTTACCCATTTCATTTAAAGTCCTCCTTTTAATAACCAGCCTGGGTGTCGTAGCGTTTGATTTTGCCAAACTTGACCAGAGCATGACCTGGGGAAGCATCAACTGCTGGTTTTTCTGGAGCGACTAACCACTTTTCAAATTTTTCTTCGCTTTCCCACATTGTGATGATTAACCAGTCCCCTTGCTCGTCAGTAGATTTGAGAATCCGCTCCAGAAGAATGCCATATCGTTGTCTCAACTCCCGGTTAGATTCGATCCAATCAAAGAAAGCTTGTTCGTTTTCTTTCGGGATCTCAACAGTGCGAACGCAGACTAGTGGTTTTGGTGGCAAGACGACCATTTCAAACCTCCGATTTTGCAGAAGTATCTGTTGCTGTCAAAGTAAAAAGCACCGCAGCAGCCAAAAGTAATCCGCTAACTACGCTAAAGCTGATTTGATAAGACGTGTACATCAGTAGGAGTCCTAATAAAATAGGACCGCTTGCCTGACCTACATCCATAATTGCGCTCATAATTCCTAATGCAGTGCCGCGACTGTTTGTTGGAGCCAAGTCTGCAACCAAGGCGGATGTGGCAGCACTTGCGATCGCAATCCCCAATCCAAACACCGCAGAAATTAACAGCAGCAAAAAGATTGATTTCGTTTGACAGAAAAGCCAAGTTGCCATGCTGCTAAGGAGCATACCCACAACTATTTGTCGCTTACGTCCATGATCATCGCTCATTCGACCCATGAGAGGACGCGCTAGTACCTTCACTCCAACCTGGCTACCAAACACTAATCCCACAGCAGCTTGATCGATTCCTACACTTAGGGCATACAGAGGCAAGAAAGCTTCAACTGCACCAAAAGCTCCGTATTGGGCAGCTTCTGCCAAACTAGTAATCAGTATTGTCCGGTGGGACAAAATCTTACTAATTGTAGGTGCAGTTGCAGTCAGATTCTGTCTGGGTTCTCGATGGTGCTTTAATTTGCTACTTGCTTTAGGCAGCAGTTTGATTCCTAAAATAGTTAAACCACCAGCGATCGCACATACGACATAAACAGATTGCCAAGTGCCTGTTGCTAGAAGTAATCCACCGACTACAGGTGCAAGGGCGCGTCCTGCTAACGTAAAGGAAGAATACCAGCCTAAGCGCTCTCCTCTATGGGTAGGAGCCAAGTCGGTGACATAAGCCATTGCTACGGGGCCAAGAATTGCTGTTGCCAATCCGTGATATACCCGTACTAGTGCTAGTTGCCAAGGTGTAGTTACTAACAAATAAATCAAGGGCGCACTGCAAAACACTATTCCTGCTAAGAGTAGCAATGGTTTTCTACCCCAATAGTCACTGAGTAAACCTGCTGGGAAACTAGCTAGGATACCCGTCAACGTCGAGGCCGCGGCGATCGTCCCAATGCTGGCTGGAGAGGCACCCAACTGTTGAGCCAGAATAGGCAACACCGGATTTTTAGCGATTGTCGAACTGAAAATCGCCAATCCCCCAACTGAACATAGGACTAAAAACGCAGAATACTTCATTGCCAACGTAACAGAGGAAATAGATGGTAGCAGATTTGCTTAGAGCTTTTATAATTTATAAATGTAATATGTATTTCTTTATATAGCAACTACTGTTACAAAAAATATCTTCCAAGCTTAAGCTGACTCTCTGTACTGTTTGGAGAACACTGTATACAATCCCTCAAACAGTTTGATTCCACACAACTCCAGTTCAGCATCAGAAAGATTTCCTAATAACCACCCCTGCAATACGGCATCTACTCCCGTAGTTTCAGGACGCGCATACAGTCCATCTCGCAAGTCAATTTCATGAACAATTTCTCCAACAACCTGTAATCCAGGGTCATTCAAATCAAATGCGATCGTCATCACCTCAAATGTACAGAGATTACCACAATGCCCAAAGGTCGCATCTTTCATCTCAAATGCAACTTCATCAGGGGCAACCTTATGGGAATATCGAATCTCAGCATTGGGATTAATAAATCGACGAATCAGCCAGATGCAGGCTAGACGATCTATATAGGGTCGAGGCCGAGTGACCCACCGCTTATCCCGGTATTCATCAACTGCTGTACGAGGAACTGCAATTGCCGATGAGAGATTGGGGGAGAGTGCTTGAGCAATTCGATTGAGCTGAGTCATCACACGAATCCCATCAGGACAATCAAAGAAATCTACACGGGAAATCTCGGTGTGTTGTTTACGCAGCTTTTCTAAGGTTTCTAGCAAACTGCTACGAGCTTCTACGCTAGCAATAGCATTCACAGATTTTTCCAGTTCAATCGCTTGAGCTTCAATCTCTTGATACTCTTCACTACGAGTTTTAGAGAATAGTTCAATGATTTCCTGGTCAGCCAATCCCTCAAACTGCTCAACCCGCATTACTAGTGCTTCACCCTTGGCCTGTTGAACTTCCTGAGCCAACCATTGAAAAGATTCAATACATTCGTCACGAGAGGGAAGGACGTAAATGCTGCCTTTAAGCGAGATGGCTCCCAATCGTCGTAACCGTCGCCATAACGTGACACGAGGACTGGAAGACGATTTGGAAGGAAGGGAGTAGGAGAAAACTATCCAACTCAATTTTATACCTCCATTTAACATTTAGAGTAAACTTTATTGCAACGAAAAGCAATAACTGTTTCATTGAAAATTGATCTAACGATACAAACAGACTTATAAAGAAACTCAGCTAAAAATAGCCCTAGATCGAATCTCATTCAGACTGCTGAAGCGTTAGAAAATCAACTATCCCAATTACAACAAGAATTAGGAGATATTTCAGACACACAATTGCAATCATTGATGAGCTTGTGAAATGCTTATGACAGTGACTGAGATTTTTGCACTGAGCGCAGTAGAAGTATGTAGAAGTGCGGACTATACCTAAGCTAAAATATAATGCCTGCATTCTGAAATAGTGGCAATTGAATCACTTGGGTTTGTTTGGCGTTATCAAGGTTAGACAAGGAAATGCCAAGCAACCTAATACTGCGATTCTCCAGATCAATCGACTCAAACAGCGCTTTGGCTATCTCAAAAATCGTAGATAGTTCATTGATGGGAGCAAGCATTGTTTTACTGCGGGTTATCTGATGATAGTCAGAAAACTTGACTTTTAGAGTTAATGTGCGGCCTCGTGTTTCGTGCTGCTCTAACCGTTGCTCGACGATTTGGGCAATCTGTTCAAGTTCTTGCAACATCTGGCTGATATCGCTTAAGTCTTGTGCAAACGAGGTTTCTGCACCAATCGATTTGCGAACTCGATTTGCTTCAACTGGTCGATCATCTTCTGCCCTGGCAATCTTGTAGTAATAATGACCTGCTTTACCAAAGTGGTGTGTTAGGTCAGTCAGCGATCGCATTTTCAAATCTGCGCCAGTATGAATCCCCAGTGAATGCATTTTCGCTGCTGTAACTTCTCCAATGCCGTGGAACTTCTCAATCGGCAGCTGTTCTACAAAGGCGATCGCTTGCTCTGGTAAAATCACTGTCAACCCATTCGGCTTGTTCTGCCCTGATGCCATTTTTGCAAGAAACTTGTTAATCGACACGCCTGCGGTTGCCGTCAACTGAGTTTCCTGGAAAATCGCAGTTTTAATGTGTCTTGCGATCGTAGAAGCGTAGGGGATGTTTTGCCTATTCTCAGTAACATCAAGGTATGCCTCATCTAGCGCAACTCCTTCCACTAAATCACTGTAGCGTTTAAAGATAGCGTGGATTGAAGTGGAAATCTCTCGATAGACATCGAATCTTGGTCTGACAAAGATAAGCCCAAGACATTTTGCAAAAGCGGTTACAGAAGGCATCGCTGAATGAACACCAAACTTACGAGCTTCATAACTGGCTGCTGCAACTACGCCTCGCTGATTGGGACTGCCACCGACTACTAACGGTTTACCTCGGTAGCTAGGGTTGTCCCTCTGTTCCACCGATGCGTAGAAGGCATCCATGTCTACGTGAATTATCTTTCTCACTTGGAAGCAGAGTGAAGCATTAGAAAGTTAGGCCAACTGGTGCTTAGTAAAATACTATATTACCAGTCTTATAGTACATTAGCACTACTTATTCCCAATACCATATCTGCATTACTTCCCACGTGGCTATGTAACCAGTTGCTACAGTAACAAGCTATAGCATTCGTCATCACAACTCATCCCGCAACCACTCTAACCCAGTTCTCAACGCCGCCTCCGCCGTATAATAAATCTTCTGCTCCCCGAATATCCCACCCGTGCGGCTGATAATCCGAAACTGCCAGCAATGCCCTGGCGTGTAAAAAACCATTAGGACACTGCCGTTGACACAGAGTACGGTATCAACTTTAACTTGGGACATTTACTGCTGTTGTGGGTGTGATGATGTATTTTAATTGTCTGCAATTTCTCACCCAATCAAACCCAAATGCCGATGAAATGCTTCAACTGCATTCGCCACACCATCTTCATCCCTGATTTTCTCACCTAACTCCTGGGCTTTAGACCGCATCACCTCATCACCCAGTACGATTTCAATCGCTGCTGCTAGAGGTTTTTCTGATACCTTCTGGTACGGTATCGGTTGTGGGCTGACTCCCAATCGGGTTAGCTTTTCACCCCAAACTGGTTGATCTGCAAAAAAGGGTACGGTAACTGATGGTGTCCCTGCACGTAACACTGCCGCCGTTGTACTAGCTCCTCCGTGATGCACTACTGCTGGCACTTGAGGAAATAACCAATCATGCGGAACTTCCTTGATCACAAACACTCGTAGCGAATCTTTTATATTCACCGTTCTTCCAACCTTACCCCAGCCTGATAATATAATCCCGCCTTGATGGGTTTTCTTTAAGGCTTCCACGATGTAATGTGTGAGATATTCTGGATTGGGCATCGTCATGCTCCCAAATCCAAAACACAAAGGTAATTGCTTTCGCCCAAGAAAATCCTCTAGTTCCAGAGGTGGCTCGTATTCGGAGGCTTGGTCAATAAACCAAAAACCAGTTACATACACCCATGCAGGCCAGTCACGGGGTCTTGGGATGACGTGCGAACTAAACCCGTACAATAGAGGGATTCGTGATACATTCGCCGGAGTCTTCTGTCTGAAGCGTCTGCCCAAATATGGTAGAGGCGGCAATTTCAATGTTTCTGTTCTGAAATTATTGAGCAGTTGACGATATCTTTGCCAGTGCAAAAACTCTGCCAGCAAGTAGCTGCCATAGTTGATTAATTTCTTTAGCGGGTTTTTAGTTATTTGAGCAAATCTCAAAAACCCAAACATCCCTGTGGGAGTCAACGGCAGAACTGATGCAAAAAAGCAAGGTACGCCTAATTTCTCTGCGATATGATATCCAAAAGTAGCTAGCGGCGTGTAGATAATCACCTCACTTCCCTGACACGCTTGCCAACCTGATTCCAACTGTTGAAGTAAAAGCTTATCTCCTTCTTCTTTTTTCAACTTTTCTCCCGCAATCAATCGCTGCCCTTGTTTCGATTGCAAAAACTCTTCCATATTGCCAGCGATCGGTGCAAATTTTAAATCAAACTTCCTAACAAATAACTCAAAGTTCTCATGCGTTGCAATCGTTACTTCATGCCCCGCACGCTTCAAGCCAATAGCCAAAGCGCAGTATGGTTGCAAGTCTCCTCTTGAACCTACTGTTAGGATCGTAATCTTCAGTTTTCGGCTTGGTGCTAGAGGTAGACTTTGGCTCAAATGCTTTTTCCTGCTGAAAACGTAATGATTCAAAAATTGTACTAATTTCCTGCACCTCTAGGTGATAAACCAATACAGTTGAGATACCCCTCTTTCAAGAAAACAGATGGTTTCTTTCAGCCATAGTGGGCGATCGCTCATGAACAGCTTCTGTCACTTTCCAGAAAGGAGATCGCTAGAGGTTTGGGTTAAAAAAGCTGAGGAGGCGATTAATATTTCTATTATTGAAGAAGAATTCAGAAGTCAGAATTCAGGAGTCAGAATA
The DNA here is from genome assembly GCF_015206985.1 of Nostoc sp. LEGE 12447. NCBI lineage: Bacteria > Bacillati > Cyanobacteriota > Cyanophyceae > Nostocales > Nostocaceae > Nostoc > Nostoc sp. LEGE 12447. The sequence goes on from NZ_JADEXT010000059.1 coordinate 15,020, forward strand.
AATCAGTCGGGGATTCAGACCCGCGACTGATTGAAAACCACCAAATCTACGATTTGGTGGGGGTGCAAAAACGCCGGTTATTCATCCGCTTTTTTATACAGAATACCCAACTGAATTCTGACTCCTGACTCCTGAATTCTGTTCGATAAATATTAAGAAATAGTTCTAATAGTTTTGAGAGTATACTACTTCTTGGCATTTGTGGGGAAAAGGGGAAGGGGGAAAAGAATAAGAAAAAACCTTTCCCCTTTAACATGAACCCTTTTCCCACAAGAGTGCAAAAGTAACTTTTGCAAGAGGTTTAGTGATTGCAGAGTGAACGTTCGCCTTTCTCAACTGCTGTGTTAGTTTTCAGATAATCCTGCACCAACTTGCAACCATAAGTCAGTGTATCTAGCTTGAGAATTTGCGGCAAGTTCCAAAGAATCAGCATGTTGTCATCACCACCGGAAGCAAGGATTTTTCCATCGCGGCTGATTGCAATTTGCCTAATCGCTGCGGTATGTCCTCTAAGGGTCGTTATTTCCGTACCATCAAGTTTCCAAAGCTTGACGGTTCCATCTCCACTTCCAGAAGCAAGCCTTTTACCGTCGGGACTTAAAGCTATCCCCCAAATTGCAGCTGTGTGACCAATGAATGTTTGCAGCAACTTGCCTTCAAGTGTCCACAGCTTAATGGTATTGTCGCCACTTCCAGAAGCAACCATCTTACCGTCAGGACTAAAGGCGACTGTCCATACTGCCGCCGAATGCCCGACAAATGTGCTGAGTAACTTACCTTTTAGCGTCCATAGTTTAACAGTACCATCCTCACTAGCAGAAGCAATCAGTTGACTGTCAGGGCTAAATGCAACTTCCCATATTTCGGCTTGATGCCCTTTGAGAATCTGTAGCGTAGGTTGACCTACACGCCATATCCGAACATTATTGTCAGCATTAGGTATGGCGATCGCTCGACCATTAGGACTTAATAACGCTCCGGTGATTTTGCCATCAGGGTTTTTGTAACTAGCGATTAACGTACCATCTCGCCGCTTGAGTTGTACCGTATCATCTTCACTAGGAAGAGCAATTAACTTGTTATCCTCACTGAAAGAAACCTGGGAAACTGAGCCTTTTTGGGTCAAAGTTTTCTGTAATTTGCCCCCAGGACTCCAAAATTTCACAGTATTTTCGTGGCTGGCTGTGGCGATGGTGGAACTGTCGGAAGCGATCGCTATTGACCAAATGCCGCCTTTATGAGCTATGGCACTCTTTTGGAATGGATTTTCACTCTGCCAAAGTCTCACAAGGTTTTCTGCACCTGCGGTCGCTATAAAGCTACCGTCAGGACTGAAAGTAACTCCCCAAACAGATGCACTATGTCCTCTGAGCGTTGTGCGTTCTATGCCATCAATGTCCCAAAGTTTTATAGTTTTGTCGAGACTAGCGGAGGCAATAGTCTGACCATTGGGACTAAACGCAACTCCCGAAACTCCCGCACTATGACCAATGAGAGTTTTATAAAGACGATAACTGCCATGTGTCCTGTCTCGCTGCCAAAGTTTGACAGTTGTATCTTCACTCGCTGACGCAATAGTTTGTCCGTCAGGGCTAAAAGCTACGCCCAGAACCCAAGATGTATGACCTTGGAGAGGTTGTAGAGTTTTTGCGTTCTGCCAGCCTGATGTGTCTCGTCTCCAGAGTTTTACTGTCCCGTCAAAACTCCCAGCAGCAATGGTCTGGCCGTCAGGACTAAAAGCAACTTCCCGAAATCCCTTTGTGTAATTTTGAAATGTTCTTAGCAGTTGACCATCTCGCTGCCAGACTTTTACCTTTGTATCCCAACTTGCAGAGGCAATAGTTTGACCATCCCGACTAAATGCGATTCCCCAAACTGAAGCTGTATGAGCTTGGAATGTCTTATAAATGCGCCACGATGAGTCTTTGGGAGCGTGCTGCCAAAGTATAATATAACCATCCTCACTCCCTGATGCAAGTATTTGACCGTCAGGACTGAATTTAACTGATTTAACTGCTCCCTGATGACCTTTGAGAGTAGCAATTTCTCGGCCATCACGCCGCCACAGTTTGATTGTTCTATCCATACTGGCTGAAGCAACCAGAGAACTGTCAGGGCTAATATCTACAGCCATTACAGCTGCGGTATGCCCCGAAAAACGGTTGTACTCATCTGCACCATAAACTGCTTGTTGCAGTGCATTCTCCAGTTGAGGTGCAAGATTTCTATTTGATTTACCTAATTTTTGCAGTCTTTTTTTTGCTTTGATTGCTTCTATAAGTGCATCCAATCTGCGATTTGAGGCAAACAATCCTACAGAAGAAGATACAAGCGCTCGAATTTCACTGTTTTTGGCAATAGTTTCACTTTTGCGAGTCTGATGATACAAAATGAAACTTCCTATTCCCAAATTACTAGAAACGAGCAATCCAATAGTTACTGCAACTAGTAGATATCTCTGCAATAAAGCTGTTTTTTTCTCTTGTGCTAGTCTTGCTTCTATCTCTAAAGCCGTTTTTTTCTCTTGTATGAGTCTTGCTTCTACTTCTTGAAGCCGTGCTGCCTCTAATGCCATTTGCACTTCTTTGCGATCGCATTCCACACTTGCGGCTAAAAATTGATAATCCAAATCGCTCAGACTCTTGCCTTGTGCCCAATTTTGAGTATCCTTTAAAGCTTGTCCTCGCAACAGACGCGATTCATCTTTGTAACCCGATGCTACCCAAGCGTTGAATGTTTGCGAGTAGGGACGGAGATTATCTAGTTGTCTTAACACCCATTGGGTATTAAAAACATTTCGATAGATAGGATTTTTAATTTTGAGATAGCCGTTGTGTCTTTCTACTAAACCGGACAACAACAGTTGTGTCTGTTCTCGACTATCATCACTTGGAACAGAATTAAGAGGCAAAGGGGAAAACTCTTCTCCCCCGCTCTCCTGCTCAAGATCCTCTTCTGCCTGCAATACCTGTTGATAAATACCCAACAACCGCCCTGCCTGTTGTTCGTCGAATAAGAGGCGATCTCTTATAGTACGCAAATGTTCCGGTTCGTCTTGTGACTGCCAATTTTTAATGATCTGTCTAAACACTAATTGCTCTACCCACAATGTTTCTGTGCCTGGAGGTAGAGTAATTATTCCTGTAGTAGTTTCAAAGGCTACTTTAGCAATTAAATCACAGAGTTTTTGTGTCAGAAAGGGTTGTCCGCCTGTCCAATAAATAACCTCTTGTAGTATTGCTTCTGCTTGACTAACTACTTCTTCTAACCCTGAAAGCAAAGGCGTGGCTTCATCCAGTCCGAAGCCCTGTAACTCAATTGCTTTACCAAGGTTAAAGGGCGTGCGGCGTTTATCAGCAATTAAGTCGGAGGGACTAGCTACACCAAATAGTGCAAATCCCAAGCGGTCAAAGTTTGAGTTATATGGTCGTAAATTATAACACTGACGAATCCAACCAAAAAAATCGCTAATTGGGAAACTTAAACTCAGCAGGCTATCAACCTCATCAATAAATATGAAAATACCTTTAGTTTTGCCCTTTCTTAGAGAATCATTTTTGATATTTGGTAGTAAGATATCTTCAACAAATAGCTGTAGTTTTTGCACTGAGGAAATACCTGCTTGCATTTCCCACCAACGCTGAAAATCAATTTTTGACGCTAATTTTAAGCTATATAATAAGCTGACAATAATGCCTTTGTACCATTGAGATGGTGTAGTATTTTCGCTACCCAAACGAGTCATATCTAAGTAAACACAGCTATACCCTTCTTGATTAAGACGATAAATTGTGCGTTGTAGTAACGATGACTTGCCCATCTGACGAGAGTTAAAGACATAACACAAATTGCCAGCTTTCAAGCTGACATAGAGTTGTTCATCTGCCTCACGGGTAACGTATGTGGGGTCGTCACTGCGGAGACTACCCCCTACTTGATATCTCATATCTAAGTGTGATTATCAAATAAAAACATTAACATAATCACTCGTAATTTGTGATAAATCATTGAAATAAATATTCTAAATCTTACAGCATAGCTTTATGTAATAATTCAGTTTATTCTTTGGAAGTAGTCAAATCCTCTTCCCTCCCGCTTAGACCTTTAGTTATGCCTGTAATTAAGATGAACTTACTCATATTTTTCTATTATTCCTGTTCTGATTCAACAATTCGTGAGAAAAAATAACCATTACCTCTTGCTGTGATAATAAATTCTGGATCGTTGGGGTCGGATTCTACCTTTGTCCGTAATCGTGAAATATGCACATCTACCACACGGGTGTCTGTATTCATCTCTGGTACAAAGCCCCACAATTGCCGTAATATTTCTAACCGCGAAAAAATCTTTCCCGAATCATTCACTAACAACTCTAGTAAGCTAAATTCTATACCTGTCAACCGAATGCGTTGCTCATTTTTATGAACTTGCCGCTTATTGATATCGATTTTGAGATTGCCCACATGGATTATAAAAGAGTTAGGAATAGTATTTATACTACTTTTGTGGGAGCGCCGCTTTAGTACGCAGGCAATTCGAGCTTCCAGTTCCTTGGGTGAGAAAGGTTTCGTCATGTAGTCATCAGCACCGAGTTCCAGCCCAGTGATTCGGTCTGCTACATCTGCCAAGGCTGTTAGCATAATAATTGGTACGTCTGATTGTTTCCGTAATTCTTGACAGACACCGTAGCCATCCAGCTTTGGCATCATTACATCTAGAACTATTAAATCAGGGGTCAACAAGCGAAAAGCTGACAAAGCTTCTTCACCATCACTAGCTGTAACTACGCTGTAGCCAATCATTTCTAACCGCGTCTGTAAAATCCGGCGGATGCTGGCTTCGTCATCTACTACCAGGATTTTTCCTTTATCACCTGATAAGTTTCTCAATGCTGTTCCTAATGAGCGAGAACTCTCAACCATCCATTATCTGCTCATTAGGAGTCAAAACCACAAAACAGTCTTGAGTTACAGTCATGATTAAGAAGCGATCGCTTAATACTTGCATCTGTGCAACAGATTATGCTGGGACATCTACCCGAAAACAGATTTGTACACAATTAATAAATTCTTACAATTTGGGACTCGTATTTCCCATAGATTTGGTGTACCTTGTTAATTCCGTGCAAATTATTTATACCTAACTTCTCCCAAATTTACTCATCCAAATTTTGAGCCAATGCCTTTGAAGGAACAGCACATGAAAACTTCTAATGATATAGATACCAAGAAGATCATCAAAAAATCCGACAAGCTTACCCTGAGACAGATGAAGTTAATCGAGGAGGCAGAAGACCAACTTCTTCAAGCTAATACTGTCAATTCTACTGCCCCTGTGGTTGAAGTTGAGGAGAAACCAGTAGCAATTTCAGAGCCTAAAGTTCCTGACTATGTTCCATTCCTTGACAATCCTCCAGTGCAATCGGTGGGCAAATCAGGCTGGCAGATTTCTGATATTTGGCGTGATATTCGGGTAGATGATTTTTGTGGGTAGACCCCCATGATTACGAGCGCTCATGCATCTATACCCTCTGTACCCTTTTCAATTGGATTGGTTGAATCTATGTCTGACTCCTGATTTGATAATCTTCAACCATCTGTATTAAAGCTAACTGCATTTCTGGGGTAAATTCCAACTTACCAGAACGCAGATGTAAATCTAACTGAGCAAGAGGAATTTCAATTTCTCGTTGCTGTAATACTTCGTAAATAATGTAGTATAAATCACTTTTGAGCAAAAATTGTTTATTAGGTTCCGCAGTCCAGACTAATAACTCAAAATTTAAGGTATTGTTGCCAAACTCTTTAAACAGTACTAGAGGCAAAGGAGTCTGCAATACATTGGGATGCTTAGAAGCAGCCTCTAACAGAGCAGATTGTACTGCTTTAGGATCTGAGCTATAGGCAACGCCAACGGGGAGATGAAGGCGAGAAATCGGGTTGCGATGGCTCCAGTTAATTACTTCTTTTTCCAAGAAGCGAGAGTTGGGTACAATGATTGAAACGTGGTCAAGAGTACGAATCTCGGTACTTCGGGCACCGATTCGCTCGACAATACCTGTATATTCCCCAACTTCCACAAAATCTCCAACCTGAATGGGACGCTCAAATACTAGTACTAAACCACTGCCAAAATTCTTAGCAATATCCTGTAAACCAAAGCCAATTCCAACGCTTAAAGCACTTGCTAAAATTGTCAAAGAGCTAATGTCAAGCCCCCAGATTTGTAGCAATACCAGTGTGCCAATAAAAATTAGACCATATTTTAAAAGTATTATAATCGCTTCTTGAGCGCCACGATTGATGACAGTAAAAGAGAGAATCCGAGAACGTAAAAAATTGGTTAACGTTCCAGCAAAGATAACTAAGCCAAACAACAAACCAACCAAAACTATTAATTCAGTAAGAGAATAAGGATTTTTTCCCAATGTCAGAATCGGTGAGGTGAAACTGGTAATCAGGATATTTGAAATTTGGTAGCTCCATTGACGAGTGAAAGGAAAGAGATTAGTGATATAAAGAATCGCACTCATCCAAAGTCCGATACGCATACTCGCCAACACTAATTTGAAAAATAATTCTAATACTTTAAGTGTTTCCGAATTAGGTATGGCATTGCTAGTTGTTAACCGAAGTGAAGCTACTCGAATAAATTGATGCTTAATCCATCCCAATAGCCAACTAAATCCTACAGTTATGAGTAAAATTGCTGCTGCTATAAAAGTTGTTTGTTGAAGATAGGTTTTAGTTCGCTCTAAATGAGCTTCCTGTAACGCTCCTTCAATTTGCTGTGCCCAAATGTTAGCCTGCTCATCAAGTGTACTACCTGGTAAAGTATCTTGTTGTGTAACTGTTAACAGATAGCGGTCATTTAATAAAATAGTAGGTAGCTGGTTGCGTTTTTCAATTTTAACTTGAATAGACTCAGAAGCGGAAATCACATTTTTTAGTTGTGAGTTGATTAAATTTGTCCGTTCTTGAGCGCTATACTGACCAGAATCGCTGATCTGAAAAAGCTGTTGTCCATCCAAAATAACTGGAGCTTTAGTTAGTGCTTGAGCAACAACAGGAGTGAACCAGAAAACTAAAACAAAAGTTAGTACTGGAATGAGAATATTTAAATATTTTAATGGCAGTCGCAAACGATGAAAATCAAACATAAAGACTCTAACCCAATATTTTTACTTTTGCTAATTAATCTTAACTAGATTTCCTCGAAATCAAATTATTTTTGTAATGGTTTCTATTAGCATCGCTTTTCATGGACTAGAGACACTCAATTTGTCAGGTAGGATAGGAGACAGGATAATAAGAGTGATCTTCTATAGCAGTTCAATGGGTAAACGAAAGAGAAAAAATCACAATCCACCCTTCCCTTGGATGGTAGAAGAAGAAAATCTGTTCATTGCTCCTACTGGTAACGAAATAGTTACAGATGCTGGATGGGAGAAAATTTCATTTGAAGAAGCCAGAAAACTATTTAGTCCCGAAACTTTTCAAGAGTGGTACGAACTGTTCCTAGAAAATACAGATATCTCGGAAATACTTTCAGAATCTAACGTCGATATAGATTTAGATGATGAATCAGCAATAGATAACTTTTTACAAAGGAGCAACTGGACACCAAAACAAGTCAATTTAGTTGTAGCGAAGGCTATCTATAAAAGTCATGCCTGGGTGAGAGGATTGCTAATTTCTACACCTGATGTTGAAGAACCCTATTTTCACAATTATGAAATGGAGGCAATTCGTTTAGGAATCCAATTGCGGAAATATATCAAAGAAGATATTCCAGTAATTAATGACTGCAAAGATGCTGTCAGACATTTACATGGGAGATACACCCTCATTGGCTGGCAACCAAGAAATTGTGTGACAGCAGCTCACAACCTAAAAATATCTCAAGCTACTAAGGTTTACAGTCAACTTCTCTGGGATGAAGATTGGCTAGATGAAGAAGACGAAATTTATTAGTCAAGAACAATAAACTCTACAACACTGGAAAATATGCTCCTCATTACTGATGACTGGATAATAATAGAGTTACCGGGAAATAAGACCAAAAATCTTTGAAGAGCTTAACAGCGATGGCGTAACCATCATGAGCCAGTGGCGAAGTGGCGATCGCTCTAGTAATAACGTAGCGTGGGTACGGCGTACAGGCTCTTTCAAGCGATTTCTGGACGGATGCTTGGAGCGGGGTAAAGCACTTAACAGAAATTGTTGAACTTTTTTATTCCCATAGACTAAGGCAACCACCTGAGCAACTTTTGTAAACTATCTTTGCACCAAGTCAAAGCTAGAGTTGCATTGTGCCTATAATAAGTTACGGCTAATTATAACTAGAAGTTAACACTTCACCTGTGTATTGCTTGACTTAGGCATTACAAGCGATACCAGGGATAACCAAAATTCATCGGCAGCGCAATAGTTTCTATTCTCGTTGCCAATATGCTCAGTCAGCGATCGCATTGTCGGTTCGCAGACTAAGTGAAAAATTCTCAACGGAAGAATAGGGTTTCTGGCTTGTGTTGTCGCAGACTAAGTGAAAATTTGTCGCAGACTAATTGAAAATTTCCTACCAAATTCGCAGACTAATTGAAAATTTCCTTTGACTCTGCACGTAACTGTATTGTAGTATTTTTATCTTAACCTTAGTACAGCCTACCTTAAATGAGGTACGGAATTCACTTTTATGAGTAGCGTCTAGTGTGATATCTCCGCTCGTTATAGGCATGGCAATTTTCATTTACAACCCTTTTTTACGATGACGTGTACTTAGTCTTAGTGATTTATTCCAACATCTGTGTCCGAAAATTAAGTAATTTTTCTAATCCAAGAAAAGGAAAAAATGTATCATTTCTAACTCTTGGCTCTTTTGCTATCAAACCTTCAAATAAATCATAATTGTAATCGGAAAGGTTATTTAATTTGTTCGATTTTGCAGCTTCTAAATCTTGAATTTGACTATTGTAATTAATAGATTCTATTTCAGGTACTTGGCACAGTTTGTAAATCTGGAAAGACAGAGCAAATTCTTCGATATTGGCGATATTTATTTGAGAATCACGTAAATCAAAGCCACATTGACATTTGAACAATCTCGGTCTTAAAAACTTGATTTTATTATTACAGTTGTAACAAGTATCAATCAAAAAACATTTATGAAATGGACATACTGTGACACGAGATAGATGCCAAACCTGAGAATAATAAGCTTTGGTCTGCCAACAGATAGGGCAAAATCTGGCCCCAGTTTTATTAAATAAGGAGGTAGAAATATTTTCGCCAAATGCTTTGACTACGCTTGTGAAGATGTATGCAGAGCTGCAAGAATTAGTTGAAGAAAATGCCATTGCCCAAAGAATACTGTCTTCTACTTCAGTGATCTGACTAAGGATGCATAAATCATCAATTTTAGAGATAAAAATATTACTATATATTCCTGTGACTCTCAGTTGAGAAATTTTTAAAATATAATTTGGAGAAGGGTAATAATTAGTATCTGCAAGTCTAGCAATATAGCCAATGAGACTCTCATCTATATACGGGCGAGGTCGGCGCAAAAGTTTTTTATTGGCACACACGTTTAATATTATTTATGCAGAACATCCGATGCCTTTTGATTTCTCTTTTTAGTTTTAATTCTTTGGTTAGTACTTCCTATATTAACCAGAGATTCGTTTAAAGATATTTTTTTTTCTAGATTTACTAAACAATCATCGTTAAGGAAAGGGTTTTTCTTGTAAGGCTTATCAGCTCTTACATATTTTTCAAAAGCCCTAGCCAGAACCGGGTAATCAAGTTTGTTTAAACCTTCTGTTAATGTCAAGTAAGTTCCATAACGAACTAGCTTCATTACGTAAGCTATAATTCCATCAGAAGCATAGTAAAAACGAAAAGCCATCTCCTCACTAGCTAAATTTGATTCTAATTCAAGGGGAAGCTGCGATTCTATTGCGTGTAAAAAAGTCCGAAATTCTTTTCCGCAATCCTCTGTCCAAGAAAAAGGACTAAGATTATGTCTATTAGCAAATCTTCGGCTTAATTGAGGATTAAATTTAAAAACTGCTTCAGCTTCAGGTAATCCAATAAGTACCATCGGTACCTTTGTGTCGAGTATTAAATTTTTCAGCCAATCTGATACTGTTCTGAGAACCTTGGCTGAATCCCTATCAATAAAGTGTTGAAACTCGTCTAAAAAAACTAAAGAAACTCCACAATCTTTCATCAATCCAATTAGTCGGATTGTTTGATTGCTGATGGTGCCTTTTTCATAAGCAGGATCTCCCAATTCCCATAACAGCTTACTCACAACACTTTTGACGGTTGCTGGAGATGGAATGGTCACAGACAATAATTTTACAATAGTACCGGAATCTGTTTCAATTCTGGGATATTTTTGAGCATAGCTTTTAAAAATAGTAGTTTTACCTGCTCCAGTTTCCCCCTTTAAGAATAAGCATTCAGGTTCATCTTTGAGATTAGAAAAATTATGGCAATCCTCTATTGCAGATAAGATTTCTTTAAATCGAGGATAGGCAACATAAATATTATTAGCTATGGATAGCTTTTCTGATAAAGTCATCTTTGACAAAGATTTTGGCATTTTTGGCATACTAATAATTTTTATGAAGGTAATCCAATGCTCACATCCCAACCAGATAAGTCTGGCTTCCATGAAGCAGTTTCTCCTAAATTTTCAGAGATGTTATCACTAACTTCGACATTAAGTTTTTGATTGGGTGAGCTTTTTCTCCTATTTGGTTTTATTGAATTCTCTCCACTGTCTTTACAAGATGGGCTTTGAACGTTATTAAAATTTTCAACTTCTATTTTTTCTCTATTTTCCTCAATTGAGGATGATGAAAATTCATTATTGAATGCACTACCAAGCTCTGATATGCCTGACATTACTGAAAATTCACTCTTTGGTATAGTAACAGAAGAAGGATCAATTGAATTTATAGGCATATCATTATTCAAAGGCTGCTCATCTTTAGAAAACTCAAAGTCTCCTGTATTCAGCCCTGAACGACCAATACCTTTCCATCTCGCCATAGCAGTACGGGTTTTGCCTTTCTTTGATGACATCCATTCCTGCTCAACAATTTTTTGAATCTGCTCTTTGGCTAAAGCTAATGCTATAATATCGACTTTTTCAGCTTCTTGACGTGCCAGTTTTTTAATTACTTGGTGTTGCCAAATACTTAACCCTTTAGTATATTCTTGGCTGAGAGCAGGAACAGATAAAAATTGATGAATTGTTGGATCAAAAACATAGATTTGAGATAAATCTGTAGGGTCATATTTAACAATTGCTTTTTCTGATGCTAAAGCTGATGAACGGAAGCGAGATAATTCAAAACTATTGTAGATAAGTCCTTCAAACTCTACCCCCCTTCTAGTGACTTTGCGTGTGGTTATATTTCCCACTAATACTTTTAGTTGTTGATAAGAGCCTGGTAAAGCTGGAGGAAACTCTTGGATAGCTTTTGACCACACAGATGTCCGAGGCGATTTTAATTCTGGATGAGAACTTTGGTTATAAATATCGATAATGAAGATATGTAGAATTTCTTGCAGTGCTTCAAAAGAAATCACGGCATTTTTCAGAGGGTTGTAATCATACTTCTTCATAAAGTTTGAGAAGCTTTTCCCTGGTAGGTCACTCAAAAGTTGACTATTTACTGCACCAAAATATCGTTCTATTGAACTTTTGTACCAGGGCATTCTGGGTGGTGAATATTGAATAGCTATTCCCAAAGATAAGCAAGCATCTTCAAAATGTGTACTATAAAATTCTTTTCCATTATCAACCACAATCACTTCTGGCAGTCCATAAGTGTCCCAAGTATTTACTACGCTTGGGAAATTTTCGATTAGATAGTTTTTGGGACGGATAACGTGTAGCAAACATTGCATTACCGATAAATAGCTCGGAGGTTCAAAACTGGCGTAATACCCTAGTATGACTCCTGAATACTTATCTACAGCAGAAGTTAACCAAGGGGTGCCAATAGGCATTCGATGTTCTGCGTCTACTACAAACAATGGCAGTTTAGTGTGGTCAATTTCTATCCTTTCTAAAGGACGATTCGGGCGTAGGCCCTTCATTACTGGGTCATACATTTGAGAGGCTATACGGTTGCCTAAACGTTTTTTAGCGACTACACATGGATCTAATTTAGATGCAAATCTGTAAATAGTTGAACGATGTGGAATTTCTAAAGCTTTTTGACCAATGCTTGCACGAGTAAGATTTTCCTGCCTAATTTGGCGCAGAATTTCATCATGTACATCTGCCATATCTGGTCGAGAAGGATTTAAATAGATTTCTTGAATGCACCTATCAATAATTTGAATTACTTCTTTCTCTAGTTTGGGTCGGTAATCTCCTTTGTATTTATGCTTAGGAACTAATGAACGAATATCCTGACCTGAGCTTTCATAAGCTTTTAGCCAACGGTAAACTGTTAACCAATTTGGCGGATTAAGGTCATTAATTTGTTCTGACACTTGTTCAATAATCGGTTGCAGACTAGCTGGAGTCCTTTGAGGTATATCTTGCTCTAAAACAAAGCTTACATAACTGTATTTTCTTTTAGCTTCAAAGCGAATTTCTTCAGGAAGTTGAGTAAAATCAGCTTGAGTCTCATTTCCTTTTCGTCCAACAACACCAAAAGATTCTGTTGATTGAAGTTCTAATTCTTCCCTAAAAAGCAACTGAACTAAAGCTGTATATGTAATTCTGGACAAGACTTCGGTAAGGACTTCACATATCTGTAATTCACCATTGGCTAACTGCTGTTTAATGACGTATTCGCGCCCTTTTAGCCAAAAATGAAGTCCAGGTCTGATTTGGAATCTATTCATACATCCAAAAGTAATGCTTGAACATCACCCTTAAATTGAGATAGTTGAATTAGACTTGCTGCACCTATAGATTCCATTAAATCTGTTGACAGCCAGCCAAAATACAGTAGTTTGAATAATAGGTTAGGATATATTCCTTTTCGCTCTAGATCATGACACACCTGTTTGAAAGGCGTTGGTTCTCTGGAAGTGAAATAACATTGACAGTCTAAGTATTGTTGTAGTGTAAATGGACTACGGGCATACTTGTATAACAGCTTAATATTATCCAGTTTAGGTTGCTGCCGAATCATTGTATCAGTCACTACCATAAATCTCATGCTCCGCTCTTCACATAAATGGCTGATATGTCTCCATTTATCAAGATTTTTTTGGTCATTAACCTGGGATGCAGGTTTGACTTCTATCACCTGTTGTTGCCCTATTCTTTGTACCCAGAAATCGGGGGTATAGTTTTTAGTTACACCTTTTGAGATATAAGTTATTTTGAATGGCTGGCCCCTGTATGACTGGACTGTTGGATCAATCTCTAGCAGATAAATGTAATCTCGCTCAATTTGGGACTCCCACCAAATGATGGTGTCCATCTTCAAACTGGGGAATTTACCAATAATTTTCTTTGATCCACTATTGGTGATTCTTCTCACCCCGTTTGCCAAAGGCTTTCTTGCCCCCAATCTAGTGATAACCTCTCCAGCCTAATTGCTCCACGCTCATTTTCAATTAGTCTGCGACAATTTTTCACATAGTCCGCGACAATTTTCACTTTGTCTGCGAACCGTGTGGGTTCGCAGATAAGATGAAATGTGAACAACGAAGTTATAGGGGTTCCAGGCACCGAGATTCGCGCATAAAGTGAAATCGATTGTGGGGTAAGCGTTTGAGGCAGCTAGCGAATTCGCGCATAAAGTGAAATGGTGTAACTAATCACAGAAATTAACTGGACTTTATGTGAAATTAGGAACATTCAACATCAGGGATACTGAACATCCCGTAGGAACGCAACTTGACTAGCTTGGCAAGAAAAATTACCAATACAGGCACGAAGAAAAACATAGGTAGATTCTTCAGCTTCAAGATGCGCTCTTTGGTTTGGTACGAATCTCTGAATGAAAGAAATTATATGTATCTTCTGGAAATTGACCCAGATGTCGTCTCCTACAAAACTCAACCCTTCAAAATTTCTTACATTTTAGATGACAAAGTACGGCGGTACACCCCGGATTTTTTAGTGCAAAGGCAGTCAAAACAACAAATTGTAGAAATTAAGCCAGCAACTTGGCTTGATGATGAAAAAAATGTCAAAAAATTTCCAGTAATAGCTTCAACTTTGAAGTCTCGTGGGTGGGAATTTGCCATGATCACTGATGAAATGATGAGCAGAGGCTCTCTGTTAAATAACGTTAAACTTCTCTATCGATATGCCAATATCCTTTTAACACTTCAACACCTGATTATTTGTCATCAATATTTTTATTCAAAATCAGCAATTACTCTAGCGAAAGCTATCAAGGATCTACAGCCTCAAGGGATTGATAAACCCATTTTATTAAAATTAATTTTTGGGGGATTTTTAAAAACTGATTTATTGGTTAAACTAAAGGATAATAGTCCTATTTATTTATCCTCACAGCCTATCTCGCGGGGAGGCAAGGAAAATGACTAGAGTCAGATTCCAAGAAGGAATTCACTTGTGGCTGCATAATCGTGAGTATATTATCCAAGAGAAAACAGGCAACCAATTTAAGTTACTTGAAAAATCCACTAGTCAAATTAATTCGCTAAGTGAAAAAGAATTAGTCCAATACTTCTTCACTGGTCAGTTAACTTTTCAAAATTCGGACGAAACTGAAACTGTTAATTCCTGGCAAGCAGTAGATTTTTCGGAAATTCCTGAACATCTGAAAGCGGAAGCTCAACGCAAAGAAAAATATGTTTTAACAGTTTTAGAACAAAAAATATCAACATATACTTCTGCTTCCCTGACACCAGTTATCCAGCAAGTTGCCGAAAAAATTGAAGATAAACATCCCCCTTCATATATTACTCTTTATCGATGGGTAAAAGAATATCGCCATAGTGGTGGGAATATTCGCTCATTAATTCCTCAACATCAAGCAAAAGGTAACTTTAAGCCCAAAATAGCCCCAGAAGTATATCAATTAATAAAAGAAGTTATTAACGAAGTATATCTAACTCCTGAACGTCCTAATATTGCCAGTATCTATGATGTCGTAATTTGTCGGATTCTGGCAGAAAATAATTTAAGGAAATCAAACAGGCAAGCCACTCTCTCTATTCCTCATCGCTCCACCATTTACCGCCAAATTCAACAATTAGACACGATTGAAAAAATAGTTGGTCGTTATGGAAAGAGAACTGCCAGTTTAATGTATGACCCCGTTCAAGAAGGACCGCGACCCTCTCGTCCTTTAGAAAGAGTTGAAATTGACCATACACTTTTGCCTTTCTTTGTTGTTGATACAGATACAAGAATGCCCATTGGCACACCCTCTTTAACCAGTGCTGTTGATAAATATTCAGGAGTTATTGTTGGATATTACCTGAGCTTTGAGCCTTTCAGTTCGCTTTCTGTTATGCAGTGTTTACTCCATACAATTCACCCAAAAGATTATGTAAAAAATAAATTTCCTTCGGTCACAAAAGACTGGAATGCCTATGGAATAATGGAAATTCTTGTCGTTGATAATGGAAAAGAATTTTATAGCCAACACTTTCAAGATGCTTGTCAACAATTAGGGATAAGCATCCAATATACACCTCCTTATATGCCTTGGTATAAAAGTAGCGTAGAAAGGACGTTTAGTAGTTATAATACCCAGCTATTGCAGGGACAACCAGGGGCATTATTTCAGGAATTTACAAATCAGTATGATTATGACCCAAAAAAGAATGCTGTGGTTTCTCTTGAAGCTCTACAAGAGATGATTCACATCTTTATTGTAGACATTCATAATCAGAAGTATCATTCT
This sequence comes from Nostoc sp. LEGE 12447, assembly GCF_015206985.1. Lineage (NCBI taxonomy): Bacteria > Bacillati > Cyanobacteriota > Cyanophyceae > Nostocales > Nostocaceae > Nostoc > Nostoc sp. LEGE 12447. The sequence goes on from NZ_JADEXT010000059.1 coordinate 30,888, forward strand.
CAATTTTGTACGCCTAGAGCCGAAATATGGTCAAAAGGAATAGCTGAATATCCGCCCACATTACCTCTAAATCTCCAGGATTTAAGAGTATTAGTCGGAGCCGTAGAAAAGCGAGTTATTACTAGAAGAGGTGTAGAGCTTTATGGGCTTTATTATAACAGTTCTGAATTGGCTAGACTACGCTCAAATTATGAAAAAGAAGACAACAGAAGGCAAGGTGGCTTGAGAGAAAGAGAAAAAGCCACTATTAAGTATGACCCCACAGATTTATCAACAATCTATGTCCTTGACCCCAATAGCCATCAGTTTATCGTTGTACCAGCGATGAATCAGGAATACACTCAGGGTCTGACTCTTTGGCAACACAAAGTTATTAAAAACCTAGCAGCTATTGAGTCAAAAAGAGTTGATATTATAGCTTTGGCTTTAGCTAAACAGAAGATTCAAGAAATTGTGGAGCGTGAATGGCAAAAGTCTTCTAAAGGTAAAACGCGTAAATCGATGGCTAGATGGCTAGGGATTGGACGTGATGACTTAAAAGTAGATGAAGTTACATTTAACAATGAAAACCATTACAGCCCAAGCCGAAATAATCAGATAAAGACCGAGCAAGAATTATCAAATTTATTTAACCAAAGTAGTGAAATTGCAGGGATATCTGACTTAGGCAATCCTGATAATTCCTTAATAAACTTATTAGATAATCAACAAACTGAACTCAAAACTCATAACCAAGAATTACTAAACAATTCTGATAATAAAATTCCCAAAACTCCCAAACGCCAGAAAAATAAAACATCCGTTAATCCTCAAGAGATAGAGAATATTTTTCCTTCTGAAGAATCTGTGATTGAAATTGATAATTGGAAGCCAGATTTAACTGGTTGGGAGGTGAGTATTGGTTTACCCAAATAAGGAAATTAGCGACGATGCAAGTAGCCAAGATATCTTGAAAATTAGTTTGGCCGAGAAGCTCCAAATTATTAATAACATTTATGTTCTTTACCCTCGACTTCAAGAAGTCTTAGCAGCTATAGAGTACTGTCACCATTTTTCTTTAGGTAAGTCTGAGCCAGAATGTATGTTTCTTAGCGGTCAAACCGGAGTAGGAAAAACTACAATCTACAAAGCTTATGCTAATAAATATCCCAGGCAGGTCACAAAAGATGGCACACTTGTCCCTATTTTGGCTGTAACCATACCTTCCCCAGCAACTGTGAAGACAGTAGTAACGAAATTATTATGGACACTTGGCGACCCCGCTTATGACAAAGGTACAATTGGGAACCAAACAATTCGTTTAATTGGTTTGCTGAAAGATTGTAGAGTTGAATTAATTATTTTAGATGAATTTCAGCACTTTATCGACCGAGATTCAGAACGAGTTCTCAAAACAGTTTCAGATTGGTTAAAAACTTTAATTTTAGATACAAACTTGCCAATTATTTTAATTGGCTTGCCCGAGGCTGAAGAAGTTCTTAAACTTAAATCTCATTCTCAACTCAGCCGTCGCTTTGCCAATCGTCATTATCTTTCGTCTTTTGGATGGCAGTCCGATAGTGGTGCAGAATTTCGGACTTTTTTACATTTATTAGAGTCAAAGCTACCTCTAGCTCAAACCTCCAATTTATCCGAGGTATATACAGCAAGAAGGCTTTACTATGCATCAGATGGAATCATGGCTCATGTGATGAAGCTAGTTCGGTATGGCACTTATTTAACTCTTAATAAAAATCAAGAAAAACTTGATTTAAATATTTTAGCAGCAGCTTTTGAAAAGTTTGTTCAAGCTGATAAACCTGAAAAAAATAATCCTTTTCTCACTGATAAATTTGAGATTGAGCCACTTCACTCTGCAACTCTAGACTTAGAAGTTGGCGGGACTAATAAACGCCTAAAATCTAAATATAAAGACTTAAGAGCCTCTCAAATATTAAGGAATTCTTGAAGAATAAATGCATAATCGAGTGCTGCTACGAACTCCAACTCCCTATGAAGATGAAAGTCTAGCTGGTTATCTAATTCGATTAAATGAAAGTAATTATTACTCTTCACCTAAGTGGATTTTGCAGCTAGCAGGTTTACATATTAATTGCAGAATTCCTCTCACTAACAGTCTTTATGAGCCTTCAACTTTGAGTCAGGTTATTCAGGTGAGCGATGAACAGCTCAAGGTAATGGCTTCTCTTCCTAATCAATTAGTTGGAGATGTTAATTCTCAGCAATACGCTATTTATAAGTATGCTAAAAAACTATGCCCACATTGTTTAACTGAATCTGCTTATTGCCGCAAAATTTGGGATTGGGATCTAGTCACAGCTTGTTATATACATCAATGTGTACTGATGAAACAATGCTCTAGTTGCCACAAAAATATTCAGTGGTCTAGACCCGCAGTCACTCGTTGTCGATGTGGTTTCGATTTTCGTACAGGGCTTGCACAAACAGCTACCTTTCACCAAGTTAATCTGTCTGCATACTTATCCTCTTTGGAGAAAAGCCTTGCTACCGTGCAGATTAGCAGGGATTAAAATTTATGTGTAAGATGCCTCAAATTATAGTTTTGGAGTTTTGGTTCGCAAATTTCACTTTATGTGCGAATTCGCTACTTGCCTCAAACGCTTACACCACAATCGATTTCACTTTATGCGCGAATTCCATCGCCTGGAATCCCTATATCTCCGTTGTTCAAATTTCATCTTATCTGCGAACCCACAACCGACAGCATTGTGACTTACACCATAAGCTGTCCGTTTTTGAAACCATAAGTTGTCCGCTGTAGAAGTCTAAAAGCGGATTATTACGTTTAGTAGCCGAACAGTAAAAGTAGTGTTTTGAAATGATAAAGTGACCGA
>NZ_JADEXT010000097.1:0-9514 GCF_015206985.1 Nostoc sp. LEGE 12447
CAGATTTGAAACAGTTGCAAGATAAACTTTTATTACTTATAGAACGAAATCCTTTGCCTTTAATTGAGTGGAATACAGCGTTTCAAGTAATAGAATGGAATCTGGCTGCTGAACAACTATTTGGATATAGTAAAAGCGAAGTGATTGGTTGTCAGGTATCAGAAATAATTGTGCCAGAAAGTGAGAGAGTACAAGCCATCAAAATAATGGAGTTATTAATTGAAGAGAAAGTGGGAGCTAATAATCTCAGTAAGAACCTGACAAAACATGGAATAGTGATTATTTGTGATTGGTGCCACACTCCGATAACTAACGCGGATGGCAAGGTAATTAGTATTGTCTCAACAGTGCAGGATATTACAAAAGTAAAGTCTTTTGAAAACGCTCTGCACGAAAACGAAAAGACCTATCAGCAAATTCTTGATGCAATTACAGATATGGTACTGGTTAAAGGTGCTAAATCTCAAATAATTTGGGCAAATAAGGCATTTCGTGATTATTACGGGATGAGTGAGTCAGAGCTTCAAAATATGATTGATGCACCCTTCAGCGAAGCAGATCATACCCTGCAATACATCAAAGATGATACTTACGTATTTGAAAGTGGACAGACCCTAGAAATTCCCCAAGAGCCAGTAACTCGGTACAATGGCGAGGTACGCCTATTCCATACAATCAAATCTGCGATCCGCAACGAACTAGGTCAAGTGGTAATGACTGTTGGTGTAGCTCGTGATATTAGTGAGCATAAACAAGCCCAGAAAGAACAGGCGAAGTTGTTAGCAATTCTAGAAGCAGCACCAGACTTTATCAGCACTGCTGATTTAACTGGGCAGGTTCTTTACTTTAATAAAGCAGCTCGTAGAATGTTGGGGCTAGGGGAACAAGAATCGCTTTATAAGAGAAATTTGTCCCAAAATCATCCGAAATGGGCAAATGAGATTATCCAGAATCAAGGATTACCAGAATCAGTTAGAGCTGGTGATTGGGTTGGGGAAACGGCTGTTTTAAAAGCAGATGGACGAGAAATTCCCATATCCCAACTGATTATTGCTCACAAATCATCTGAGGGGGAAGTTGAATATTTCTCGACGATTGCAAGGGATATCAGCGAACTCAAAGCTGCGGAAGAAACTTTGGTGCAAAAAGCGGAAGATTTAGAGCGGACTCTTAAAGAACTTCAAAGCACCCAAGCTCATTTGCTTCAAAGCGAAAAAATGTCCTCTATTGGTCAATTGGTTGCTGGAGTAGCTCACGAAATGAATAATCCTTTGGGCTTTATTGCTGCCAGTGTAAAACAAGCTAAACCTACCTTTGCTGATATTGTTGACCACTTAAAGCTTTATCAGAAAAAGTTCCCGGCTCCAGGAGATGAAATTCTCATCCATGCCGAAGAAATTGACTTGGAATATAGCTTATCAGATTTACCCGAAATGATTGATTCAATGACAATAGCCTGTGACAGGCTGAAAGATATTAGTACCAGTCTCCGCACTTTCACCCGTGCCGATCAAGACTACAAAATACCTTTCAATATCCACCAAGGCATTGATAGTACCATTCTAATTCTCAAACACCGTCTGAAAGCAAATGAGCAACGTCCGAAGATTGAAGTGATCACAAACTACGGTAATTTACCTGAAGTAGAATGCTTTCCAGGGCAATTAAATCAGGTATTTATGAACATACTAGCGAATGCTATTGATGCCTTGGATGAATCAAATACAGACCGGAGTTTTAGGGAGATTAAAGCCAATCCTAATCAGATTATGATTAGCACCTCATTGAAAAACAAACAGGTTGAGGTGAAGATTGCTGATAATGGTCAAGGGATGAGTGAATCAATTAAACAAAAAGTATTTGACGACTTGTTTACTACCAAAGGTGTTGGTAAAGGAACAGGATTAGGATTAGCGATCGCTCAATCTATTGTTGTAGAAAAACATGGTGGAACTTTGGATGTGAATTCTACCCCAGGCGTTGGAACAGAATTTGTGATTACCTTACCGATTCTGGCTCAGGCTCAAAGTTAACTTGGTCGAAAGTGTTATTTCAGTTAACCGCCACCAACCAATCGCACACCACAGACCTACACCCGCTCCCAAACTTAACCCAAATCTGCCATCGGCAACGTCAAAGACGAACGCTCAACCACCTCCCGCAAGGGCGATATGCCTGTGGCAGAAATTCCCCATCTTCTCGAAACAATACAGGCTTAATATCTGCACTGGTCTGCTGTTTCCGCACTCAAAGCTCAATCAACTGTTGCCGAAGAGTGAAGAATCTCTCGTGCAGACATAAATAATTGGCTTGCAAAACTGGGCGGTACAGAGTAGCCGATAATTGACCCCGCCGTAGCAGTCTCGTCGGGGAATTCATACCAACCGGGAAACCCTTGCAAGATTGCAGTCCCTTCAATAGACAAGGATTTGACCGTACTATCCGGCAACCAGATATCAGCGAACCTACTACGGTTGCAACCTTTGTGGTCGGTGAAGCGGGATCGCAGTATCGTGTTGCAAGGTAAATGTGCAGGCTTGTATTTCACATCTTTTCGCCCTCCGACTCGTTCAATCAGCAATGGCGTTGGTTCGTTAGCCATCAGAAATTGTTCTACCGCTTGCCGTTGTTTGGGGAGTAGTTGGGAATCGGCCATGCTGGGGATGAGATGCGCGATCGCCTTGTACCAACCACAAGATTTAGCTCCCGAAGGTATTGCAACGCTCAAACCTCTACTGGCAACCAGAACTAACCGTCGCCGTGCCTGGGGCAACCCAAAGTCAGCCATGTTGACCACGCTGTAATTGACCGAGTACCCCTCTTGTTCTAAAGCTGACAGAATAATACTGAAACTCTGACTGTTCTGATAGCGTGGGACATTTTCGAGAGTAAACACCCGTGGCTGCAACTGTCGGATGGCTTCTGCCACAGCCAACGCAGCCGTCAGATCGTCAGCCGTTTCAATACCCTTACCCGCTTTAGCTGTGTGAGCTTGGCTGAAGTTGGCGCATACCGGGGAGGCATGGAGATAGTCGGGGCGGTGGGGAAAACCTAGAAATCCTGACTGTGCTACTTCTTGGACTGTTAGTTGGATTATTTTACAGCCATACTCGCTAAAGTTGCGGTGATGATTGAGAGCGATCGCCCTGCTCAAGTCTGGTTTGCTTGGGTCAAACTCCACTGCAATAACTGGACGAATCCCGGCTTCAACCATCCCCGCTTCAATTCCGCCGCCACCAGCGAACAGTACTACAGCGATCGGGGCATCATTTGGCAGGACTGGTTTTATTTTCGTGTTATCAAAATTTTTGCAGACATCTAATTTTGGTGATGTCTTTTTGGATTTCGCTTTTTTGATAAAAGAGGTAATATCTTCCCTGGTTGCCCCAAGATGTTTTAGTGTGCGAATCATGGGGAGCTATTACTGGTTTAGTCATGCAGCCACCTCCATGACCAGTTCATCTGGTACTTCAAAAAGTCCCAACTGCCCAATGTAAGGAATCGGCGTAATTTCTCGCGGATTCTCCAGCTTCCAGTGATATTGCCCAGGCATCCCCCAGCCAGACGCAACTTGTGAAAACTTGCAATCAACTATTGTGACAATGCCGATGACTTGACCGCGACGGAGAGAGATTAACTCTGGGATTACTACCCCCATGCTTTGACAAAATTCTCTCGCTACCTGGTACTCTTTTTTGGTACAGGTTTTGGCGGCGTGAATCAGAATGTCGCCGCGATAATGAATGGGCCAGCCTCGGTTTTCTATGTCTTTAAGAGCATAAATTATTGCCCATGCCCAAGGCTGACGAACGGATATCGCTTTCACCGTGTTTAAAACTCCAGTAATTGAATGTATGCGTCTAAAGCTGCAAGTGCCGGATGCGGATGTATTTGCGACTTCAGCCCATTGCAGATTGTGGCAATAGTTCCAAGCTCTACGAAAGTGAAATGAATATTGGACTGACGGACAGAACAGCGATGTAGAACTGTTAGAAGAACAAAATTCAACTGTCTAAGAATTACATCTTCAGCTACATGAAGTCGCCAAGTAAGGTTTTTGGAAGTAACCGAACGCCAGGGGTTATCGAAAGAACATTTTTCAACTTGGGGCAGCACTTTTACCTTAAATCTGTAAGCCTGGTCAGTAGTAGAGCATTCATCAGGGGCAAGAGCTGCCCATTGTTGTAAAAGTTGTTGGTAAGTTTCAATCATTCTCAGTTCCCGCGTAAAAGACAATGTTTATCCTCCAGTAGAGCCTTAAAAACTACGACCACGAGATAAATTCTTGAATCTGGTAAACTGATGGTCAAATAAAAGCTTGACTGTACCAGTGGGGCCATTGCGTTGCTTGCGAACGACTAACTCAGCAATGCCACGATCTGGGGTATCGGGGTTGTACATTTCTTCGCGGTAAAGCATGATTACAACATCGCTGTCTTGCTCAACAGCACCACTGTCTTTTAAATCACTTAGTACAGGTCGTTTATCGTTACGGTGTTCAACTTCGCGGTTGAGTTGGGACAAAGCAAGTACAGGCACATCCAAATCTTTGGCTAATCTTTTTAATCCTCGGCTGATTTCACCGACTCGTTGAGCCATGTTCACCCGTGAATCAGTATCAAGAGCCATCAGTTGTAAGTAGTCAATGATGACAAGCCCAACACCACCGTAATGGGATGAAATTCGGCGGACTTGGCTACGGATTTCATTCAGAGAAGGGCAAGATTCGTCGTTGATGAAAATCTGTTGTTCGCTTAACTGTGCGATCGCCACGCTCAAAGGTTCCCACTGCCTGTCAGAGACATTCCCAGTTTCCAAGAAGTTATTTTCAATGCCAGATTCGCTGCTCAAGAATCGCTGTACGTACTCATCAGTAGACATTTCCAAGCTGAAAACGCAGATCGGCATCTTCCCAGTTTTGGCAACATTGAGAGCGAGATTACCAGCCAAAGCGGATTTACCAACAGAAGGACGAGCAGCCAGTACATACAACCGTCCTTTGCGAAAACCACCACCGAGTATACTGTCCAGGTCATAAAATCCACTGCTTGCTGCTGGTGAGCCTGTACCAGCATGACGCGCTTCAATTTCGGTAAAAGTGTCGGCTAGGGCATGAGAAATATGAACCAAGTCAGAGGCAGAATGCTCAGACTTAATGCAGTAGACTTTTTGTTCGGCTTCGTCGAGAATTACAGGTAAATCGGTTTCGGTGGCATAGCCAAGTTGAACAATCTCCGTGCCAGCAAGGATTAACTGCCGCCTTTGGTATTTTTCCATTACCAAGTCAGCTAAAACATCGATGTTCACAGCTGACACAGTACGGTCAACCAGACTGGCCAGTTTATTGCGTCCACCGATACGGAACAATAAGCCATTATCAGACAACCAGTTGGTGACGCAAAGCAAATCCGTTGGTAATCCTTGGCTGTACAGTCGTAAGGCTGCTTGATAAATGTCTTTGTGGGCATTGATGTAAAAAGCATCTGCCACCAAGCGATCACTGATTCGGCTCATGGCACTTGGGTCGAGCATGATGCCACCAAGTATTACTTCTTCAGCCTCAATGCTTTGTGGGGGTAAGCGGTCTTGTTGCGATGTGAAGTTTGTTTTGTCTTGTGTCATAAATCCTCAAAGAGAAGTCGGAATTCGGAGGTCGGAAGTCGCAAGTTAAGAGTGAAGAACAGGAGCAGGGGAAGTCAGGAAGAAAGCTGAATTTGGAAAAAATACTTCCGAATTCCGACTTCAACTCATGCAGCTTGCGGATGTAAGTACACATACATTTGGGGATGTGTAAGTTTTAACCAATTCAACCATTTGAGCGTTGCACCTGGGTCTTGTTGGTCATAACGGCTGCTAAAAGAAGCGATCGCTTTGTCCTTGCCAACTTCATCCATGCGGTCTAGAAGTTCACTGAAGGTCGCTTTATGCCAATCAAGAGAACGATTTGAGTAGTAACCGATGGGTTGGTCATTGGCTTTTGATTCTTCAGTTTGTGGCGTAGATGAAGAGAGAACTTTTGACCAATAAACCAGCAGTTCTTCTAAACCAGCTTTACTAACCTCCAAATTGCTGATTGATTTGATCACAGTGGGGACTTTTTGCTGCCAATTAACCTTGTCCCACTCGGCTCTTTCCTTGGCGATTAACTCCACCAAACGGCGATCGCAAGTTTGGTAAATGTTGTCTCTGCAAGAAGTACGCCAGGGGAAACGCCAAGAACGGAGCTTGATTTCATTTCTGTAAACTGCGGGTAAAGGCTCAGATGCCAAGATGCCGGGGTCAAGCAAGATGTGATTGAGCAAATCATCAATCGACTGAAATTTTGGTTTGCTTGGTTTCTTGTTTGCTTGTTCGTTTTTTTTATCGAACAACCCCGCCGCAATAGTTGGTCTACATGAGGTGTTATCGGTTTGTTGCAAAGACCCGGAATTTTTTAACAACGAAGTGGGTTGTTGTGGGGTTGGTTTTTCTGGGGTTGGTTCTTCTAAGCTTGGTTTTTTTGAAGTTGGTTCTTCAAGTTCAACTTCTTTCGTTGTTAAATCAAGTTCTTCTTTTTCACACACACTTTCTTGGGTGGGGGGCGCGGGTGGCGAAGCCAGGGGCGCATTGTGTGTAATCTCTGAAGTAATCTTTGAAGTAATCTCTGTATCTATTAGATCATCTTGACAAAATGTTAATTTTAAATTTGACATTTTGTTAAGTTCTAACTCACCATTTTGTAAACTTGGACTTTGACATTTTGTTAAATTACCATTTTGGTCAGAACGGGCAAATGTTGTCTTAATCCGCTCAGGAGCATTAGGAGGAGCTTGTACAACAGCTTGTAGTTCATTCAAGAAGTTTTCCCAGTCAATGCGGATGTGTTTTATGGGGCTATTTCCAAATTTATAAGTTGCAGTTTTAATCAGATTTTTGGACTGCAAAAGCTTAGTAGCTAAATCAAACTGTCTGGCTGTAATTCTGCACTCCTTCCACCAATCATCACGCTTTTTAGCCAGCCACTTGTACCCATCACGTTCAATTTTGAGTCGGGATTGCCCTTCATGATCCGGTAAATGCCAGTAGATGATCTGACTAAGTAAAATTCCAGCGATTAAGTCACCACCAGCCACGTCTACATAACAACGTTTGACTTCTATCGTGTCCCTAGAACGCGATTCCCAGGCTAGAAAACTGTTTTGATCAGAGAGCCAATTCATCTTTCTAGACCTCCAAAAATCATGTTTTCTGCTAAAATCATGGTTATAATCTCCATTCCTCAAAAATTGTGAGTTTATTCTGACCCCGCACTGCGCTACAGGCGGGGGTTTTGCTTTATTCACGCATCAAACGGAAATTGTCTAACTTGCACATGTTGAGGAAACTCTTCAATTTTTCCCCCTTTCTTGTCGCGGGTTTTGAATCGCTGTCCCCGAAATATTGCATTCGCCCCCAACTGCTTCACAAACACAGGTGTTTTAGCCGCGTGACATTGTTGGACAATCGATTCGAGCCATTCGATGTGGCATGGTCTGGAATTTTGGCCAGATTCACCACCAACAATTACTAACTGAACATCATTCAAGTAGTGAGTGATATCGCCCAAATCTTCTAACAATGGTTCAACTGACCAGAACCGAATTAAAGCCGGAATTTGAGCAAGAAATTGACTACGTTCTTCTAAAGTGCGGCGATTCTCAATCGAAGTTCCTGACCAAATATTTAAAGGTAACTTGTCTAGTCCATGACAAGAAAGCCATTCATCCATAGATAACAGCATAATTTCTGGGCGTTTGGTGAGAATCTGAAATATTTGATTGGGAGCAACGAACATTCCGTCCAGCATTTCATGTTGCCAAAAACGCGGAACCCACTCACCAAAAACATCAGTCATTGAAGAAACGAAATGCTTCTTAGGTTTTCTTTGGAATCCCCATTTCCGAATAGCTTCTGTATCTAACACTAGCTCTGGTGGTTGCCCAGAGTAGGGTTGCTTGTTTCCGCCAAAGAAAGAGTTTTTATTTAATTTCTCTGCATAGCAATTTGCACAACCCTCACTTTTCTTATGACACCACCAACCGCCTCCTTTGACACGGATGATATTTTCTGTTTGGTCTGTCCATTCTATGTTTGTTGACATAATTACCCTTTATATAATGCTATTTTCATGCACTCAAAGAAACATTTGTTTCACTATCAAACTTTTGGACTTCATCCCCCCAACAATCCCAACCATCACGAGAAGAACGAGCGAACATTTCTAACTTCGTCATGTCTGGGCAGAGTTTATCTACTAGTTCAAAAAATTCATCTGGTTTACGGGAATGTTCACGTCGTCGTGCATGGATTAGTGATGATTCATTAGTAAGCGAACGTCCAGCAAACGCCCTGACATTACCTCGTACAGCTAAAGCACAATGTTCAGTTGCGTTACGTAGCCAGTGACCAGTACCCAGATGGGTTGTACCGCTCTTAGTAACTTTTTCCCAGGTAAGAATAGTTTTCAAGCTAAAACCCCATGTTTCTAAGCAGTGTGCGGCTTCAATCATGTGATTGTTGGTGAACCAAAGCCAAAGAACTGACCCCGTGCAATCGCTTAAGTTGGGAACAGGTAATGACAGTATTTCTTCTATGTGCATTGGCTTGTAGTTAATGCGGTTTCGGTGAGTTTTATCCTGATTTCTCAGCCGATAGAACCAGGGAGGGTCAATCACGATGCACTGGTATTGACCTTCTAATGTTGTTAGTCTCATGTTTAACTCCTGTTATTTTCAAACTTGTTCTTGAAATTCAATGTGGCTTAAAGTCTGAAGTTCAACAGCTAATCCACTTAAGAAATTTTGGAGTTCAACTGTTGCCAATTCTTTGGATATCTCCTTTTGTGATGTATAAATAAGTTGCTTGTGATGCCCAAAATAAACTTCTGTACGAGTTAAGTTTTGCTCTGTGTCAGTTAACAGAGTCAAAGTAAATCTTCCAAGTTTGCAAAAGTAATAAGGACATTTTGGACTCCAAGGCTTTCCGGGCTGCCAAGTGATTTGGAGTTTTTTACCAATGTGAACGCTGATAGATTCAAAATCAACGTGGAAAATATTCAGTAAAGGAAGCATTTCGCCACTGTTGTAATGATCTACAACGTGCTGTCTAATGCCTAATTCTGCTAAACCTTCAGGAATATCAATGTGAGCTTCAGATGAGATTTTTTCAACGACTGTGACTATGGCTTTCATATCCGTTTAACCATCTTGTAATTTGTAAGAAAATATTTAGGAAGGTGTATTACTCGCGCTTCAATTAAACCCGTGGCAACGAACGTTATTCAGGGAATAAACAATCAGTTTCATATTCGTCATCATCCTCATCTGAACCTTCATCTTTGATAGATTCAAATTCTTCGATTGCAAAAATAGCCATAGCCACACACGCTCTTTCTGCTGGATGTGTAGCTGATTGCATCCGATATGATTCGGGGACTACATAGCCTTGGATCGCGTAGAATTTCTTAGCTAGTTTTTCAATGAGTACATCTTTCTGG